>CAMELY010000001.1 GCA_945926565.1 uncultured Clostridia bacterium
TTTTTCGAACAAAATCGTAGATTTTGTTCGAGCGTGTCGATCTTTATCGACACGCTGAGGCCCTCTGCTTTCGCTTGCCGAAAGCAGAGGGCCTTTGCCCTGCCGTCCCGTCCGCTGTGTCGGACGGGATATTTCTGTTTTGGAAAATACTTGCTATTTTCTCCTGTCTCTGCTATGCTGAAGATAACAAAATTTGGAAGCCTTGAGATGAGAGAGGATGGTATTCATGTACAACTGCAAGCGTGCGCTGGCGCTGCTGCTGACGCTGGCCGTTCTGCTGTTCGCGCTTCCGGCGACCGCGCTGGCGTCGGATGAGACAACGGCAGAGGTTTCCATCGAGGTAACCTATGGCCAGACGGAGGCCAGAACCATGCTGGACATGGTAAACGAATTCCGAACCGGCGATGAGGCGTGGGCATGGAACAGTGACGATACTGAAAAGATCGCCTATTCAGGTCTCCAGCCGTTGGTTTACGACTACGAACTGGAAGCAACTGCCATGCAGCGTGCTGCGGAGATCGCCCTGTCCTTCAGTCACACCCGGCCCAACGGAACAAGCTGTGCAACCGCATACATCGGCAGCTGGTATAGCCGCGGTGAGAATATCGCGGCTGGAAACAGACTCTCCTCCGCCCAGGCTGTCTTTACAGGTTGGCAGGAGACCGACAAGACCTACATCGGTCAGGGCCACCGGCGCAATATGCTTAGCTCCTCCTTTACCGCCATCGGCATCGGCCATGTGTATTTTAACGGTATACACTACTGGGTGCAGGAATTCAGAAATCCTGCCTCTGATGCGGCGGAAACGGAGGCCAATGACGGCAAAACCTCCGTGGATATTGAGCTCCTGCTGTCCGACGCGGAGGTCTCTGTCAGCGCGGAGCCGTCCTCCCTGTCGGTCGTCTGCGGCCAGTCCCAGGCGCTGCCCACGCTGAGCACCACAGTCCGGATGAGCGAGGCCTGGCCCGACAAAGCCAGCACCGTTGGAGTGGACTATACCTGGTCAGTGGAGGACAGCCAGCTCGCCGCCATCTCCGGAGATACAGTGACCGGTGTGCAAGAGGGAACGACCGCGCTGACGACCGCTGCCCTGGGGCAGACAGTCTCTGTCCCACTGACTGTGGAAAAGGCCCCCTGTATCCACTCCTATGACGAAGCAGTGACGAAGCCAGCCTCCTGCACCGAGACCGGCGTGAAGACGTATACCTGCGCCAAGTGCGGCGACAGCTATACCGAAACCATCCCGGCCGCAGGCCACACCACAGAAACGCGCAGCGCCAAAGAGCCCGGCTGTACCGAGGCCGGCTATACCGGCGACGCCGTCTGTACCGTCTGCGGCAAGACCGTTGAGCAGGGGCAGTCTATCCCGGCTACGGGGCACTCCACACAAGTGCGCAGCGCCAAAGAGCCCGGCTGTACCGAGGCCGGCTATACCGGCGACGCCGTCTGTACCGTCTGCGGCAAGACCGTTGAGCAGGGGCAGTCTATCCCGGCCACGGGGCACTCCACAGAAACGCGCAACGCCAAAGAGCCCGGCTGTACCGAGGCCGGCTATACCGGCGACGCTGTCTGTACCGTCTGCGGCAAGACCGTTGAGTAGGGCCAGGCTATCCCGGCCACGGGGCACAGCTATCAGTCCACCGTCACTGCCCCCACCTGCACCCAGCAGGGCTATACCACCCACACCTGCTCCCGCTGCGGCGACAGCTATGCCGACGCCCCCACCGCTGCTTTGGGCCACAGCTGGGATAAGGGTCAGGTGACAAAAGCGGCGACCTATACGGAAGAAGGGGTCAAGACCTACACCTGCACGCGCTGCAATGGGACCAGAACGGAGTCCATTCCCAAAAGCGTTCCGGCCGCTCCCACGATTACCAAGGTGGAAAACGTCAACGGCGGCATCAAGGTCACCTGGGGCGCGGTCGCCGGCGCGGAGCAGTACCGGCTGTACGTCTACTCCGAATCTACGGGCAGTTGGAAAAAGGTGACGGACACCGCCTCCACCAGCGCCACTTTCAATGGTATCAGCGGGATTTCCCTCAAGAGCGGCACCTCCTATCGCTTCACCGTCAAGTGCATCCGTCCGGCTGTCAGCAGCTACGACAAGACCGGCAAGACCATCACCTACATCGCCCAGCCCGTTCTCTCCAGTGCCGCAAACGCCACCTCCGGCGTCACTGTCCAGTGGGGCAAGGTCACCGGGGCAGCCAAGTACCGGGTCTTCCGGAAGGTCAGCGGCGCCAGCAAGTGGGACAAGGTCACCGACACCACCTCTACCAGCTGCACTGATACGACAGCCAAGAGCGGCACCACCTATATCTACACGGTGCGCTGCATCTCCGGCGACGGCAAGAGCTACACCAGCAGCTACGACGCCAAGGGAAAAACCGTCCTCCGTCTGTCCAATCCGTCTGTGACAGTGAGCAACACCGCCTCCGGCGTGGCAGTCAAGTGGGGCAAGGTCACCGGAGCCAATGGATATTATGTCTACCGAAAGACCGACTCCGGCAAGTACAGCAAGATTGCCACCATTAAGAGCGGCAGCACAGTCAGCTACACCGACACTGCGGTCAAAAGCAAGAACGGAACCACCTACACCTATACTGTCCGGGCCTATAATGGCTCCACCCTCAGCTCCTATGCAGGGAAGAAGATTGTCCGCCTGACTGCCCCCACCATCTCCAGCGTCACCAACAGCTCCGGCAGGACGATGACGGTGAAGTGGAACAAGAACAGCTCCGCCACCGGCTACCAGGTCTACTACAAGACCGGCTCCACGGTTAAGACGGTGACGGTCAAGGGCAGCAGCAGCCTGAGCAAGACGATCTCCGGTCTCACCAAGGGCAGCACCTACACCGTTTACGTCCGCAGCTACAAGACGGTCTCCGGGGTGAACTACTACTCCGCCTGGAGCGGCTCCAAGACGGTAAAGATCTCCAAATAGCACACAATCAGTCCGGACAACTGATGCGGCGCCCCTGCCGGGGCGCCGCATCGGCGTTTCAAACAGCGCTCTGATTGGAGCCGTATCACCGGCAGTGCCCAGCCCTCTGGGCGCTGAGATAGTCCGCCAGGGCCAGCTCCGAGCACAGGGTGCGGGACAGGCCGCGCTCCAGAACCCGGTCAGCCTCCAGAAGGCGGCGGATCCCCTCTGCCTGAGAAACCGTCTCCAGCATCCGGTCGGCCTCTGCGGACAGGCACTGGGCCGCCCAGCAGGGCCAGGTAGTGGCTTTTGACCTCTCCCATCTTGCTGCGGCCGATGGGCAGGACGACCCCGTCATCCAGGGTGACCTGATTGGCGTGAATCCGCTGGATATAGCGGTAGTTCACCAGATATCCCTTGTGGATGCGGATAAAGCCGTGGGGCTGGGTGAGCGCTTCCAGCTTTTCCATGGTCATCTTGACCTCCAGCGGCGCGCTCCGGTCGGTGAGGTGGAGCAGCTGGTAGTTTCTGCTGCCCTCAATATAGCGGATCTGCTCCCGCTTCAGGGAGAGCAGGCTGGCGCGGGTGGCGAACTGGATGTAGGCCCCGTCCTGGGTCTGAAGGCAGTTCTTCGCGTACAGCGTCGTTGAGGGCATAGTGCTTGACGTAGGTGTAGCAGCCTCTGCTCACGGCGCCCCGGATCTCGGCAGCGGCCATCTTGCCGGCCAGCAGACCGTCCTCGGAGAAGTACTCAAAGTTGCGGCCGCCGAAGGGAGAGCGGTGGGTGTCAGCGCCGGGGCCATAGAGGCCGGTGACGCCGTTGGCCAGCGCCTCGTCGCCCAGGCACTCGCCCATCTCCTCCACCAGCTTCTGGTTCCAGGTGCAGGCCATGACCACCTCGCTGCAGAACTGGACGCCGCTGATGCCGTTGACCAGGCCGTTCAGGCCGGCGGGGCCGTCAATGTCCACGGTGGCGGGCTTGGAGACGGAGGCGATGCTGATGGTCTGATAGCCGCCGGTGGTGATCAGGTTGACCATATCCTCCACAGAGAGCTGCTCCAGCAGCTGTTGCCACTTGGGATCGTCATAGTCCAGGCCGATCACATCCGCCAGGGTGAGGCCGTTGTCCTGGATCACGATGGGCTCGGCGTCGGGATCCTCCGGCACGGAGTAATCCTCAATCGCGGCAATCAGCTCGGCAGAGGCCTCCCGGTCGGGGGTGCGCTGGGTGGGCAGGGTGCCCTCCCAGTCGGCACGGGAGATGACCACGATGGCGGTGTCGGAGAACTCCTTGGCGGAGTCGATCAGATCCCCATACTCGGAGACAGCGGGCTCATAGATGTTAAAGTCATTGCCCATCATGTTGAACACGTTGCCCTCGTACTCACCGGTTTTCAGATTGGAGTAGAAGTCGAGCAGCCCGTCGTTCACGGTGAAGCCAGCCACTTCCAGGCCGCCCTTCACGGAGACGTTCTTGGTCTCGTCGCCGGAGCCGGAGCCCGCGCCGCCGTAGGCCGGGGCATAAGAGCCGTAGCCAAAGACGTTGACCTTCTTCTCCGCCAGAGGCAGGGTGCTGCCCTCGTTCTTCAGCAGACCGATGCCCTCGCCCTCCAGCTCCTGAGTCTTGGCCTTGGAAGCCTCTTCCGCCGCGGTGATCTCGTCCGAGGAGCTCTGGCCGGAGAGGAACTGGTTGACGACCACGTTAAAGCGGGCCACGGCGATGTTGAGCACCAGCAGCGCCGCCAGCACCACGCACAGCAGGGCAGAGCCCACCTTCCGCACGCTGCGGATGCGCACCGCCCGGAAGATAAACAGGCCCAGCACAGCCACTGCCGCCACGGCAAACACGATGGCAATGATCATGGTCGCCTTCTCCACGTGAAAGCCCAGGTCGACCTCATCGCCTTCTGCCAGCTCGATTTGCGGGGGGCCCATCTCCGGCATCGACTCGCCCTCGGGCGCAGCGCCGTCCCCGGGCATCTCTGCCATCTCTTCTGTCTCAGCCGGGGCGTCGGTGGGCGCCGCGGCGGTGTCCGTTGCCCAGCAGGGCAGTGCGGCCGCCATCACCAGCGCCAGGGACAGCGCCAGCAGGGAGAGCCGTTTCAGTACTTGCTTCATTCTAAAACCTCCTGTTCAAATGGTCGGCCATGGCTGCCGCCGGGGCAGGGATGCGTTCCGGCCCATGGCCCGCGCCGGGACGCATCCGCAATGGTATAGAGAGCGGCAGCGGGCCGCGATCTATCGACAAGAAGGGATTCCGTATTCGCCGCGGCAGCGCTCCGCCGCAGCGTGCTGCCCTTATTTAACCATTTGTTTCAATTTAAGCAAGTAGGGCTGGAGCTTCAGCGTGTAATCGAGCAAAACAGCATTCTCTCCTGGACAAACCGCGCTATAAAATGACAAACCGCCGTTCGTCCAGGGACGAACGGCGGTCCGGCAGACGGGAATCCCTCTGCCTCTTTTTCTGAAATTGAACTTGTCCCGGTGTTTCCGCGTCCAAACAGGAGGCAGGTCACACCGGTCCACTCCGCCGGGACGGCAGGGCGGGTTCCGGCCCCCTTTGCTCCGTTCTCCGGCAGGAGGCGGAGGGCGGCTCCCGCAGCTCCCGCTTCCGTGGCGGGGCTCCCTCCAGCTCCCCCTTCAGCTCGGTCATGTGCTGCCAGTAGCGCTTGGGGACGTTTCCCATGCGTAGCTTGGGGTTGTACCGGCCCTCGATGGCGATGGTGTCGTAAAACCGCTGCCACAGCCGCTGATAGTCCTCCTCCCGGGCGTCCGCCTGGGGAAACTCCATATGCTCCACCGGCACAATCGCCCACCGGCCCCTCTGGTGGACCAGGGCCTCATGGTGGGTGTGGTCGTAGAGCAAAAAGGTCTCTGTATTGAACCGCTGGCAGAAGTGGGGCCGCAGCAGGGGCAGCACCCGGTTTTTCGGGCTGATCTCCCCCCACAGCAGACCCCGGCAGTCGGCAAACCGGGTAAAGCCCTTGAGCAGGTGGGCCTCGTTGTACAGATGCCCCACCGCCTTGTTCAGCCGGTCCACCCGGTCATCCGCCAGCCAGTAGGTCACCCCCGGCCCCACGTCCCAGGCCAGCCGGATGAACTGCCAGATGGCGCACTCCTTCTCCGGCATGCAGGTGAGAAAGGCGTGGCTCACCAGCCGCCGGGCCTCCTGGGACACCTTGTCCCGCAAATCCCGGTAGACCTGCCGGGCCCGGGCCTCATCCGTCTCCACCGTCCGCTGGGGATAGAGGGAGATCTTCTCCTCCTCCGGGCCGGCAAAGGCCATGGGGGTCTCAAAATAGCGAAAGCTCTCGTCCACGCAGGTGAGAAAGCCGGCAAAGCTGCCGTCATAGCAATAGGACACCTGAGTCCACTCCGGTCTCATAGGCCGCCTCCAGTCTCAAACAGGGAGAGCTGCTCCGGCTGATAGGGCAGCAGGTTGGGCCGCTCCAGCTCCACCAGGTGGCGGAGCACTCCGTCCGGCCGCACCCGCAGGCCGTCGGTCATCCGGCCGGAGCAGGTGATAAAGTACTGGGCCCGCTTGAGCACCACTCCCAGCTTTTTTAGCCCCTCGTAGTCCAGCCGGCAGGCCCGGCGGGCGGTGAGAATCCGTCTGGCCGAGGTGACGCCGATCCCCGGCACTCGGAGCAGGGCCTCATAGTCTGCGGAGTTCACCTCCACTGGGAAGAACTCCATGTGCCGCAGGGCCCAGCAGCATTTCGGATCCAGCTTGGGGTCGAAGTTGGGGTTGCTCTCATCCAGCAGCTCCGAGGCGTCAAAGTGATAGAACCGGAGCAGCCAGTCCGCCTGATACAGCCGGTGCTCCCGCAGCAGCGGCGGCTGAAAGCCCTCCGGGGCGGGCAGCAGGCTGGAGTTGGAAACCGGCATATAGGCGGAGTAAAAGACCCGCTTGAGCCGGTATTTCTGGTAGAGATTCTGGGTCAGATTCAAAATATGCCGGTCGTCCTCCGGGGTGGCCCCGATGATCATCTGGGTGGACTGGCCCGCCGGGGCAAACCGGAGGGCCTGCCGGGCGGGGAGCTTGCGCAGCTCCCTCCGGCTCTCGGCGGAGCCGTCCCGGATGAGGGCCATGGGCTTCAGAATCGCGTCCTTCTTCTTGTCCGGGGCCAGCAGGCTCAGGCTCTTGGCCGACGGCAGCTCAATATTCACGCTCAGCCGGTCTGCCAGCAGCCCCAGTCGCCAGGTGAGCTGAGGGTCCGCCCCGGGAATCGCCTTGGCGTGGATATAGCCCCCGAAGCCGTATTTCTCCCGCAGCAGGGACAGGGCCCGGATCATCAGCTCGGTGGTGTAGTCCGGGTTGCGGATTACCGCCGAGCTGAGGAACAAGCCCTCGATATAGTTCCGGCGGTAGAACTGGATGGTCAGCTCCGCCAGCTCCTCCGGGGTGAAGGCGGCCCGGCGGGTGTCGTTGCTCCGGCGGTTGACGCAGTACTGGCAGTCGTAGACGCAGCAGTTGGTCAGCAGCACCTTGAGCAGCGTCACGCACCGGCCGTCGGCGGAGAAGGTGTGGCAGCAGCCCGCCGCCATGGTGGAGCCCATCCGCCCCTGCCGGGCCTTCCGGTCCAGGCCGCTGGAGGTACAGGCGGCGTCATATTTGGCGGCGTCGGTAAGCACCTCCAGCTTGTCCATCAGCTCCACAGCCGCTCCCTCCCCTGCTCAGAATTCGAACATCCGTTTCTGGAACTGTTGTTCTAATTATGACAGCGCCGCTCCTGTTTGTCAAGAGGGGATTGCCGGTTGGGGGCAGCGCGGGACTGCTTTCAACAAATGCTCCTCTGCTGTGGGGCGGGCAGGGCTGGGCGCCCCGCCCCGGGCGGGGACGGCATCCCGCTCCTGTCCATGGTCAGGAACAGGATCAGGGTCATGTTCAGGGTCACGGTCATGATCGGCCCCCAGTGGGGCCCAGTGGGTCGTTTGGATATATTTTCCAGAAAAAAGAGGAGGCCCCCAAGGGTCTCCTCAAAGCAGATTTTCTTGCAGACCGGCCGGTCATCTGGCGCCCCGGCGCAGTTCTCCCTCTCCCCGCTGGAAGCTGCGCTTGATGGGCGCTTTCTTTTTGGCGAAGGGACAGGGGAGCTTTCCCAGAACGCCCAGGATACCAAACACGATGCCGAACACCGCCACAAAGAGGGATACGGCGAAAACCAGACCGGAAGTCTTCTTTTGCTTCTGTTCCATGAGCTGCCTCCTGTTCTTTGGTTTTGTTCTCAGGCCTTAGTTTACACGATTTTCCCCCCTGAAACAATAGCCATTTTGTAAAATCTCTCGGAACAATCTCCCTGTCTCCCGCCTCTTGACAGCGCCCGCTCCGGGCCGTATCATTGGGTAAAACACTTTTTGAAGCAAAAGGAGGCGGCTGCGCCATGAACGAGCAGCTGATTCGCACTGAAATTCTGCTGGGCAGTGAGGCCCTGGAGCGGCTGCGCCGGGCCAGGGTGCTGCTCTTCGGCCTGGGGGGCGTGGGCGGCTACTGCGCCGAGGCGCTGGCCCGCTCCGGCGTGGGCCGCATCGACCTGGTGGACCGGGACCGGTACAGCCTGAGCAACCTGAACCGGCAGCTCCACGCCACCCGGGAGACGGTGGGCCGGCTCAAGGTGGAGGTGGTGCGGGAGCGGATCGCCGCCATCGACCCGGAGATTCAGGTGGAGGTGTTCCCCATCTTCTACCTGCCGGAGACGGCGGGGCAGATTGACCTGGGCCAGTACGACTACGTCATCGACTGCATCGACACGGTGAAGGCCAAGCTGCACATTGTCACCGCCTGCCGCAGCCTGGGGGTGCCGGTGATCTCCTGCATGGGGACGGGGAACAAGCTGCACCCGGAGCTGCTCCGGGTGGCGGATCTCTCCAAGACCTCGGTCTGCCCCCTGGCCCGGGTGATGCGCAGAGAGCTGGGCAAGCTGGGCATCCGGCACCTGAAGGTGGTCTACTCCACCGAGGACGCCCGCACCCCCGCCCCGGTGCCGGGGGAGACGCCGGATGAGGGACGGCGGTCTATCCCCGGTTCGGTGTCCTTTGTGCCGGGCACCGCCGGACTGCTGCTGGCCGGACAGGTGATCCGGGAGCTGGCCGGGGTGGAATAATCTGTGTGAAAGGAAAATGCGCCTCCTGCCCTGTTTTGGGGCGGGAGGCGTATGTTGCTTCTGTCAGCAAATGGGTGTCTGCTGTATAAAACGCCGTAGGGGCGGCCCTATGTGGCCGCCCTACCACAATGGCATGTTTTTGTAAAAACGGGCGGGCGCACAATGTGCGCCCCTACGGCCATACCTGGACAATCGCATCCGCGTAGGCGGGGGCTTTCCCCCGCCGAACGATTGCATTCACTCCTCCATCAATTCCTCCATCTCCCCGATCAGCTGGTCAAACAGCTCCAGGGCCTGATTGATGGGCTCGGCGGTGGCCATATCCACCCCGGCCCCCTTGAGCAGGGTGATGGGGTCGGCGGAGCAGCCGCCGGAGAGGAAGTTCAGATAATCCCGGACAGCAGGCTCTCCCTCCCTGAGGATACGCCGGGACAGGGCGATGGCGGCGGCGTAGCCGGTGGCGTACTGGTAGACGTAGAAATTGTAATAGAAATGGGGGATTCTGGCCCACTCCAGGGCGATCTGGTCGTCCACCACAATGTCCGGGCCGAAGTAGTCCGCGTTGAGCTGCCGGTAGATGTCGCACAGGGCCTCCGCCGTAACGCCTTCGCCCCGCTGGGCCAGCTCGTTCACCTTCAGCTCGAACTCGGCGAACATGGTCTGGCGGTACAGGGTGGTGCGGAACTGCTCCAGGAAATAGTTGATCAGATAGGCCCGCTCCCGGCGGTCGGTGGTCTTGGCCAGCAGATGCTCCATCAGCAGCGCCTCGTTGCAGGTGGAGGCCACCTCGGCCACAAAGATCACATAGTCGCTGTAGGCCACCGGCTGATCCCGGTTGGAGCGGTAGGAGTGGATGGCGTGGCCCATCTCGTGGGCCAGGGTGAAGACATCGTTGAGGGTGTCGTGGTAGTTGAGCAGCACATAGGGGTGTACCCGGGCCCCGGCGGAGTAGGCGCCGGAGCGCTTGCCGGTGTTCTCATAGACGTCAATCCACCGGTTTGCAAAGCCCTCGTCCAGAATGGCGGCGTACTCCTCTCCCAGGGGCTTGAGGGCCTGACGCACCGTCTCCTTGGCCTCCTCGAAGGGGATCTTCATCTCCACATCGCCCACGATGGGGGTGTACAGGTCGTAGAAGTGGAGCTCCTCCACCCCCAGCAGCTTTTTCCGCAGGGCGGTGTACCGGTGGAGCTTGGGCAGGTTGGCCCGGACGGCGGAGATCAGGTTGTGGTAGACCTCCACCGGCACCTCGGTGCCGTCCAGGGCGGCGGCCAGGGAGGAGGGATATTTCCGGGCCCTGGAGAAGAAGAGCAGCTGCTTGACCTGGGCGGACAGGGTGGCGGCGCAGGTGTTCCGGTACTGGCCGTAGACGGAATACAGCGCCTCAAAGGCGGACTTGCGCAGAGCCCGGTCCTGGCTGTACAGCAGGGGGACAAAGCTGCCGTGGGTGACGGCGTGGTGCTCTCCCTGGCTGTCCACCGCGTCGGGGAAGGTCATATCCGCGTCGCAGAGCATGGAGTAAATGTTGTCCGGCCCCTGGGCCAGCTCTCCGGCGGAGGCCAGCAGCGCCTCCTCGGCGGGGCTGAGGATGTGCTCCCGGCGGCGGCGCACCTGGTCCAAGCGGCGGCGATAGCCCTCCAGCCGGGGCTCCCGGGCATAGTAGTCCTCCAGAGTCTCGTCGGGGATGGCCAGGATCTCGTTGCTCTCATAGGCTCCGGCGGTCTCGATGTCCACCATCAGGGCCATCAGCTGGGCGTTCATATCCTGATACTTGGCCACCCGGGTGTCCTCGTCTCCCTTGCGGCTGGCGTAGTGGGCCAGGGCCTCCACGTCCACGGACAGCCGGTCGTCCAGCTCCATGCCCTCCAGCAGGGTCTGGGCGCTCTCCCCCAGCCGGCCCTCCAGAGCCCGGATCTTGGGCAGATAGCCCTTGGCCTCCTCCAGGGCGGCCTTCCAGGCCTCGTCACTGGGGAACAGATCCTCTGTGGCCCAGGTATTCTCTCTGACTTGCTCCTTGCGTTCCATAGCTGTTATTTCCTTTCCATGTTTGTCCCCGCTCAAAGGGCGCGGACGAGTTTGGTGGCGACCCCCACAATCCGGGCCTCTCCCGTCTCAAAGTCCCCCATGGGGACGATTCTGGGCTCGTAGGCCGGATTTTCCGGCTGGAGGATGACCCAGTCCCCCTGGCGTCGAAACCGCTTGAGGGTGGCGTCCTCCTGCCGCACCAGGCAGACCACGATCTGGCCGTTTTCCGCCTGGGGCTGCTGGTGGATGAGCACCAGATCCCCCGTCTGAATGCCCGCGTTCTTCATGCTGTCCCCGGAGACCTCCAGGTAGAAGTATTCCTCCGGCCGGGAGACGTCCGCCGAGGCGTAGCCCTTGACCTCCTGCTGGGCCAGGGTGGGAATCCCCGCCTTGATCACCCCCAGGATGGGGATCAACTGCTCCCCCGGCACCCGGAGACTGTCGCTCCGGCTCTCCCGGGGGACGTCGTAGCCCTGGAGCCACAGGGGATCCACCCCCAGGCGCACCGCCATGTCGGTGACCACCCCCGCCTTGGGCTCCCGCTGGCCCAGCACATACCGGTTCAGGGTCTGCGGCTTCATCTCCAGCAGCCGGCCCAGGGCCTCGTAGTTCAGCTGCCGCTCCTCCATCAGCGTCCGAAGGCGCTTTCCCAGGCTCTCCTGTTTGTCCACGGGGTTCCCTCCTGTCTCCAAACGGTGGGGTTTTTCCTATCTTTTGTCATTATACCACGGCTTATGCCCCGGTTCAAGCAATCCCGGCAATTGTCATATTTCAATTTCATCACCATTTGAGGTTTTTTCTTTTTTGCACTTGACACTTTCTCCGTTCGGTGATATTATACCCTCAGCAAATCGAACAACCGTTTTAGTTTCCTCTTCGATTTCTCCAATTGGTGTGAGGCACCTTCTCTTCCGGGCCGGCCGGCAAAAAACAAGTGCGCGTGTTACCAATAACACGCGCACAGGATGGAGGAGAATGGATTCGAACCATTGTAGGCGCAAGCCAACAGATTTACAGTCTGCCCCCTTTAGCCACTTGGGTACTCCTCCGTATGAAGTTGGGCTGAAATCGCAGAGCCAAACCAAAGAGCTGGTAGACGGACTCGAACCCCCGACCTGCTGATTACAAATCAGCTGCTCTACCAACTGAGCTATACCAGCAGATTTTCGCGTTCGGAATTCAGCAAGGAGTATATTACCAGACGGAAGCCGGTTTGTCAATAGCTGTGCAAAAAGTTTTTTGAAATTTTTGCTCCGGCAACCTCCGGAGCACAAGGAGGAGTTCTTTTGTCCAGACCTGTCTATCGCCGGGGCGGCCCCTACGCCGCCCGTACCCGCCAGCTGCTCCGTCTGGCCGTCCACCCTGAGCTGGACAGCAGCCAGGACCGCTACACCCTGGCCCTGATCCAGTCCATCCGGGAAAAGCTGACCGAGCGGGAGCTGCAGTGCCTCACCGGCTACTACGTCCAGCGCCTGCCCCTGGCCGAGCTGGGGCCCCGGCTGGGAATCAATCCCTCCACCGTCAGCCGGAACATCCACCGGGGCCAGAACAAGCTGGACGAGCTGGTACGGCTGGCCATCCAGATCAGTCCCATCCGGTTCGACCAGCCCGCTTAGTCCGGATTCTCCAGAATCACCGGGCCCCGGAGCCACTCCCGGCCCCCCCGGCGCTGCTCCGGCTGGGGCAGGCAGAGCCGCCAAAGATCGTCCGCCCGGGCCTCCAGAGAGAAGACCTGCCGGGCCGTCTCGTCCAGGTATCGCACCTGGCCGGGCTTGGTGAGAATGGGCAGGCTGGCCGTCTTTTTCATGGCCCGGAGCAGGCTTCGGCCCCGGTCATTGCAGCCCAGCACCCGGAGATAGGGCACCCGCCCCGGCCGCTGCTCCGGCGCCAGGCCCAGAAAGGCCCAGAGCACCATCCGGCGCACCCGGGCCTCGGGGCAGCGCCGGGTCTTGGCCCTGTCGTAGAGCTCCGCCAGGGTCACCGACTCCCGGGCGGCCCGGGACAGGCGGCGCTCCAGGCCCGGTTCCCAGTCGGGGAGCCGGGTCAGCTCGTCCTCGGTCATGGCCCGGAGCCGGGCCAGAATGCCGCTGCCGCACCGCTCCAGCAGGGCGGGGCAGCGGCCCTGTTCCTGTTCTCGCAGGAGCAGCGCCAGGCTCTCCGGGGGCAGGCAGCCCTCCAGGCGCTCCCAGACGCCCTCTGCCATCCAGGCCCGGAGCCGGGAGGCGGAGACCATGGGGCTCTCCTCCTCCAGGCTGCCGTGGGCAGCTCCCCGGCGGGGGACGGTGAAAGCGCTCAGCTCAGGCCTGCCCCAATACCGGAGGGCCCGGAGGTACTCTACTCCCAGATTGTTGTTGGCCCCGGCCAGGCACTTCCCTTCCGCCCCGGAGAGGGCCTCTGCCGCCCGCTGCCGGGCGGCGGCAAAGGAGAGGCCCTGATCCAATCCCGCCCGAAGCAGGGGCTGATACGCCTCGCTGTCCAGGGTCTCCGCCGCCTGCCGCAGTTGGGACAGCTCTCCCGCCTCGCTGCCGAAGGCCAGGGTGTCCACCACCCCGGTGTCCAGCAGACACTGGACGGCTCCCCGGGCAAAGGTCTCCGCCGAGGCGGAGGCCCAGAGCACCGGCAGCTCCAGAATCAGGTCGGCGCCTCCCCGGAGGGCCATCTCCGCCCGGGCCAACTTGTCCACTGCGGCGGCAGAGCCCCGCTGGGTGAACTGTCCGCTCATGACGCAGATGATTCCCCGCTCCGGAAATGCCCGGCGCACCGCCCGGAGCAGGTACCGGTGGCCCAGGTGGAAGGGGTCGAACTCCGCCGTAATCCCCACGGATTTGTTAAACATTTCACGATTATTTTCCACCGTTTCCCCTCCCCCAGCGGAATTTCTTTCCAAGAATAGTTGTCCTTTTCGAAAATCTGTATTAAAATAGTGTCATCTTATTATACCGTCTCCCGCCCTGCTTTACAAGGGAAGGCGCCGGTATGTAATTTGAGTCAAAGGAGAAATGGACAATATGAATATTCTGGTCATCAATGCAGGCAGCTCCTCCCTGAAGTATCAGCTGCTGGATCCGGATACCGGTGTTCTGCTGGCCAAGGGCCTGTGCGAGCGCATTGGCATCGACGGCAAGTTTACCTATAAGCCCCAGGTGGAGGGCAAGCAGACCCTGAACGCGGTGGATGTGGCCATGCCCACCCACTCTGAGGCCATTCAGGCGGTGCTGGGTGCCCTGGTGGACAAGGACAACGGCGTGCTCTCCTCCATGAGCGAGATTGACGCTGTGGGCCACCGGGTCGTCCACGGCGGCGAGTCCTTCGCCTCCTCCGTCCTGCTGACCGACGATGTGCTGAAGGCCATTGAGGCGTGCAACCCCCTGGCCCCCCTGCACAATCCCGCCAACCTGATCGGCATCAACGCCTGCACCGCCGTGCTGGGGGACAAGGTGCCTCAGGTGGCCGTGTTCGACACCGCCTTCCATCAGACCATGCCCCCCGTGGCCTACACCTACGCCATCCCCTACGAGTACTACGAGCAGGACAAGATGCGCCGGTACGGCTTCCACGGCACCTCCCACCGGTTTGTCTCTCAGCGGGCCGCCGCCATGCTGAACAAGCCCATTGAGGAGCTGAAGATCATCACCTGCCATCTGGGCAACGGCTCCTCCATCGCCGCCATCAAGAACGGCAAGTGCGTGGACACCACCATGGGCCTCACTCCCCTGGCCGGCCTGCCCATGGGCACCCGCTCCGGCGATATGGACGCAGGCGTGCTGGAATTCCTGATGCACAAGTACAACTACTCCATCGACGAGATGATGACTATTCTGAACAAGAAGTCCGGCGTGCTGGGCATCTCCGGCGTCTCCTCCGACTTCCGGGATCTGGAGGCCGCCTCCAAGCAGGGCAACCAGCGGGCTCAGCTGGCACTGGACATCTTCTGCTATGATGTGAAGAAGTATATCGGCTCCTATGCCGCCGCCATGGGCGGTGTGGACGCCATCGTCTTCACCGCAGGCGTGGGCGAGAACGGCCCCGACACCCGCAGCATGTGCACCTCCGGTCTGGAGTTCATGGGAATTGCCCCCCTGAACGACGTGGAGAACCACAAGCGGGGCGCCGAGGTGGACGTCTCCGGCGAGGGCTCCAAGGTGCATGTGCTGGTCATCCCCACCAACGAGGAGCTGATGATCGCCATGGATACCGCCGAGATCGTCAAGGCGCTGTAAGGCTCCCGTCAAACTGCGATTTTCAAAGGGCGTCCCCGGATGCGGGGACGCCCTTTTGCCGCTGTTTGGGGGTATTTGCGGCGGGGGCAAGCCCCCGCCCTACGGCCGGCACACGGGACGGCACGGGCCGTTCGTGAACGGCCCCTACGAATTGCCGCGCCGTAGGGGCGATTCATGAATCGCCCGCCAGAGCCAAGGTTTCCCCTCGTTTTCATTGACGGGACCTTTCCCCTTCTGTATAATGGCAGTATCCCCCAATGCAGAGAGGAGTATCAGTATGTCTGATCAGGAAAAGGATCTGCTGGAGCAGGAAGAGGAGCTGGACAATCTGATTGAGCTCACCGACGAGGACGGCAACCCCGCCACCTTTGAATTTCTGGATGTGATTGAGTATCAGGGCAAGGAGTATGTGGCCCTGCTGCCCACCGAGGAGGAGGAGACCCCCGAGGTGGTCATTCTGGAGATTCAGCCCATCGAGGACAGCGAGGACGAGGAGGCCTATGTGGCCGTGGAGAGTGAGGAGATTCTCGCCGCCGTCTTTGAGATCTTCAAGGAGCGGTTCCAGGACGTCTTCACCTTTGAGGATTGATTGCACCGCGCAAACAGTGCCGCCCCGGCAGCTTGCCGGGGCGCATTTTTATCCGGAAAGCAAAACCCGGGCCTGCTGTGTTGTGACAGCAGACCCGGGTTGATTTATTTTTCAGTTCGCTTACAGCTCAATGTCCATGCCCTTGACGACCTTCGCGCAGCGGGGGCAGAGCTCAGGATGCTCGGCGTCCTGGCCGATGGCCTCGTTGTGCAGCCAGCAGCGGGGGCACTTGGGAGCCTGGCTCATGGCCACCTGGACGGTGACGCCGGGGAAGCTCTCTCCCACCACGCCATCGCCCTGGCCCTGGACCGTCTCCACCTTGGAGACAATGAACAGCTCGGCCAGATCCAGATCCGCCAGATCCTGGAACTCCTTCCAGCCCTCCTCGGTGAAGGAGAGGGTGAGGTGGGCGTCGGTGGCCTTTTTGACCTCCTTGGCGCCCCGGGACTGCTCCAGCGCCTTGTTCACGTCGGCGCGCAGGCTGAGCAGCTTCTCCCAGCGGTAGCTCTCCTCCACGGACAGCTCCCAGGCGGGATTGGCCTCGGGCATCTGGTTGAGCAGAACGCTCTCGCCCTCCTCCTCGGCCAGGTGGGGCATGGCAGCCCAGATCTCCTCAGAGGTGAAGGCCAGGATGGGGGCCAGCAGCTTGACCAGGGCGTCCAGAATCTGATAGATGGTGGACTGGGCCATTCGGCGCTCGGTCTCCTCGCCGCAGTAGAGGCGATCCTTGATGATATCCAGGTAGAAGTTGGACATCTCCACCACACAGAAGTTGTAGATCGTCCGGTAGACCACATGGAAATCGTAGCTGTCATAGGCCTCCCGGCACTTGGCCACCAGCTTGTTCAGGCTGGCCAGGGCCCAGCGGTCCAGAGGCTTGCGCTCGGCGGCGGGCACCAGGTCGGTGTTGGGGTCGAAGCCGTCCAGGTTGCCCAGGATATACCGGGCGGTGTTGCGGATCTTCAGATAGGCGTCGGACAGCTGCTTCTGGATGGCCTTGGACAGGCGCATATCCTGGGTGTACTCGGCGGAGGCCACCCACAGGCGGAGAATGTCCGCGCCGTACTCCTTGATGGTGTCCTGGGGGGAGATGGCGTTGCCCAGGCTCTTGTGCATGACCTTGCCCTCGCCGTCCACCGTCCAGCCGTGGGTGACGATCTGCTTGTAGGGGGCCACGCCGTTGGCGGCGATGGAGGTCAGCATGGAGGACTGGAACCAGCCGCGATACTGGTCGCCGCCCTCCAGGTAGAGATCAGCGGGATAGGTCAGCTCAGGCCGCTCCTCGCAGACCGCCTTCCAGGTGGAGCCGGAGTCGAACCAGACGTCCAGGATGTCCTTCTCCTTGCGGAAGTCGGTGCAGCCGCAGTCGCACCGGGCGCCCTCGGGGATCAGCTCCTGGGCAGAGCGGGCCCACCAGGCGTTGGAGCCCTCCTCCTTGAAGATGGCGGAGATCTTGGCGATGGATTCCTCGGTGCAGTAGGGCTTGCCGCACTGCTCACAGAAGAACATGGGGATGGGCACGCCCCAGGTGCGCTGACGGGAGATGCACCAGTCGGAGCGCTCCTGAATCATGGAGATCATGCGATCCTTGCCCCACTCGGGCTTCCAGGTGATGCCGTCGCAGGCCTTGACCGCCTGCTCCTTGATGGCGTCCACGCTGGCGAACCACTGCTGGGTGGCCCGGAAGATGACCGGCTTCTTGCAGCGCCAGCAATGGGGATAGCTGTGGGTGATATCCTTGCTGGAGAGCAGGGCGCCGGAGTCCACCAGATCCTGGAAGATGACCGGATGGGCGTCCTTGAGGACGTGGAGGCCCTGGTAGGGGCCGGCAAACTCGTTCAGATAGCCCCGGGCGTCCACCGAGACCTCCATGGTGATGTCGGTGGGGATTTCCGGGTAGCGCTGGCAGACATAGAAGTCGTCCAGGCCGAAGGAGGGGGCGGTGTGGACGCAGCCGGAGCCGGCGTCCAGGGTGACGTGGTCGCCCAGGATGATGAGAGAGTCCCGGTTCATGAAGGGATGGTGGGCGGTCATATACTCGAACTCGTTGCCGTAGAGGGTGGCCACCGTCTCATACTCGGTGATGCCGCTCTCCTGCATGACATGCTCCACCAGCTCGGTGGCCATGATGAGGATCTCGCCGGCGCCGGTCTTGACCAGAGCGTACTGGAAGTCGGGGTTCAGGCAGATGGCCATGTTGCCGGGCAGGGTCCAGGTGGTGGTAGTCCAGATGACGAAGTACATCTTGTCAAGATCGCCGTACTGGGCCAGCTTGCCCTTGTCGTCGTGGACCCGGAACTTGACGAAGATGGTGGTGACCGGGTCGTCGGCGTACTCCACCTCGGCCTCGGCCAGGGCGGTCTCGCAGGTGGGGCACCAGTAGGTGGGCTTGAGGCCCTGATAGATCAGGCCCTTCTGGGCCATGGCGCCGAAGACCTCCACCTCTTTGGCCTCGAACTCAGGCAGCAGGGTGACGTAGGGGTGATCCCAGTCGCCGATGACGCCCAGGCGCTTGAAGCTCTCCCGCTGGCGGTCCAGCTGCTCCAGGGCGAACTCCCGGCACTTGTCCCGGAACTCGGGCACCGGCATGGAATTGCGCTTGACGCCCTTCTTCTGGACAGCGGTCTCAATGGGCATGCCGTGGGTGTCCCAGCCGGGGATATAGGGGGCCTGGTAGCCGGTCATATTCTTGGCACGGACAATGAAGTCCTTGAGGATCTTGTTCATGGCGGTGCCGATATGGATATCACCGTTGGCATAGGGAGGGCCGTCATGGAGCACGAAGCGGGGCTTGCCCTCGTTTTTCTGCATCAGCTTGCGGTAGATGTCCTTGCGCTGGAACTCCTCCAGCATACCCGGCTCCCGCTTGGCCAGAGCTGCCCGCATGGGGAACTCCGTCTTGGGCAGATGGATGGTTTTGTTATAGTCTGGCATTTCCTTCGTCTTCCTCTCTGGTGGAGAATACAGCACGATCACATAGCCGGTCTTCGAGGCGGCTGTACCGGCCTTCGGGGCGGCTATGTGATCGAAAGCGGCGTTATGTTACAGGATGTTTACTTAATCTCGTAGTCCTTGCCGAACTTGAGGTTGGAGAAGTCAATCCGGCTGGTGCTGCTGAAGGGCTGCTCCGCGGGGGCCTGCTCCGGCTCGGCGGGAGCCTCCTGCTCAGGAGCGGGGGTCTCCTCCGCCTCCTGGGCGATCATCTCGCCGATGGTGTCGCCCTCCTGCTCCGGGGCCGGCTGCTCAGCCGGAGTCTCTCCGGCGGGGGCGACCTCCTCCGCAGGGGCCTCCTCTGCGGGCTCTTCCACATCGCCCCCCTGACCCAGGTCGGGCAGCTTGGACAAAAACGCCTGCTGCTGGTCGGTGAGATCCTGAATCATGGCGATGTATTCGGTGGTCTTCTCCCGGGCGCTGGCCAGCTGGGCACGGCAGACGGCGATCTCGTCGTCATAGGCCTTTTTCCGGGCCCGGATATCCTGCTCCAGGGCGTCCAGAATGGCCTCCCGCTTGTTCTCCGCCTCGGAGACGATCTCGTTGGCCGTCTTCTGGGCGTTGTGGAGGGTGGCCCGCATAATGTCCTCGGTCTCCCGGTACTCATTGATCTTGTCCGCCAGAACCTTCAGCTTCCCCTTGAGCGAGGCGTTCTCCTCGAAAAGGGCGGTGTAGTCCTTGGTGATCTGATCCAGGAAATCGTCCACTTCCTGCATGGTATAGCCGCCGAACTTGGCCTTGGTAAAGGTGCGTTCCGCTACTGCTTGAGGTGTCAGCACAGATAGTCCCCCTTCTGTCGTCTATTTGGGTGGCAGCCGATTAAAAGCGCATGCCGTTGCTCTCCAGCTCGTCGATCAGATCCCCGATAATGTCCACATTGTAGGGGGTGATGATGTAGGTGGAGACAGCAACCTTTTTGATCTTGCCCTCCAGGGCATAGGCCACACCGGAGAGGAAGTCCACCAGGCGGCGGGCAATGTCCTTATTGGCAGACTCCAGATTGAGCACCACCGTCCGCTTGTCCCGCAGATGGTTGGCGATGCTGGAGGCGTCGTCAAACTTCTCCGGCTTGACCAGCACGACCTGCAGCTGGGTGGTGGTGTTGATGTTTACCACGTTGTCGCTGCTGCTGCGGCGCTCCGGAGCCGGCGCGGAGAAATAGCTCTCCTCCTTGCGGGGCGCCTTCCGGGGACGCTCAGCCTCCTCCTCGGGAGCCTCGTCTTCCGCCTCTTCCACGAACTCCTCGTCGTCCTCGTAAGGGTGAGCCAAGCGTTTCAGTTCATCCATAAAGCCCATTGCATATTCCTCCTGTATCAGGTGTGTTTTATCTCTATCCTGTATTGTCAGCCGTTGGCACGCATGGGCGGCCGCGCCCCGAAGAGGGCGGTGCCAATCCGCACCTGGGTGGAGCCATAGGCGATGGCGTCGGCAAAGTCGCCGCTCATGCCCATGGAGAGACAGTCAATACTCACTTTATTATCGTACGTTTTGCTCTTGATGTCAACAAAAAGCTGTTGCATTTCGGCAAAATATCGGCTGTTTCCCCCGGAAATCTCTGCCACGGGGGGAATTGCCATCAGTCCCCGGGGATTTACATGGGGCAAAGCCGCCGCGGTTTCGAACAGGGCGGGCAGCTTTTCCGGCTCGATACCGGATTTGGAGGCCTCGCCTCCCACGTTGACCTCGATCAGAATATCCTGGACAACGCCCAGCTTCTCCGCCCGGCTGTTGATGGCCTCCAGCAGAGCCAGGCTGTCCACCGACTCGATGAGATCCACCTTGCCCACCAGATATTTCACCTTGTTTTTCTGCAGGTGGCCGATAAAATGCACCTTCGCCCCCTGGTAGGCGTTGTCCGCCCAGTGGGCGTTGAACTCCTGTACCCGGTTCTCCCCGCAGACGGTGATGCCTGCCGCGATGGCCGCCCGGATGGTCTCCGAGGTCTGCACCTTGGTGGCCGCCTCCAGCGTGATTTCCGCCGGGTTCCGGCCCGCCCGGAGGGCCGCCTCGTCAATCTGCCGCCGGACGGCGGCAATGTTCTCCTGGATCGACATCACTTGATCACCTTTCCGTCATAGATATTCTTGCCCCGCACCAGCACCTCGTCCCCCGGCTTGAGGCGCTCCGCCTCCTGCAGCTGGGACATGTTCTCCTCGGTCACGGAGCGCACCAGGTAGTAGTCGCTGCCGGTAAAGATCAGCTCCACCGGCACCCACTGGGCCTGGGCGCCGCTGATGCGGTAGACCCCCAGCTGGCCGGTCTGCTGATCCGCCCGGAGGGCCCGGGCCGGGATACGCAGGCCCTCATAGGTACCGTAGGCCACATTCACATTCTGCTCCCGCAGCAGGGTGGTGGAGGAGAGGTTGCGGTTGGAGACAAAGACCACCGCCACCTTGCCGTTCTCGTCCGCCGCGCTGATGGACTGCACCGTCATCTTCTGGGCGCCGGTGGAGCCCTCAAAATTGACCGTGGCGGTGTCCCCGGAGGAGAGGTGCTTGGTCACGTCCTGAGACATGACGGCGGCATAGTACCAGCGGAAGCTGGTGATCACCTTGCCCAGCTCCTGGCCGGAGACCTCCGTCTGATTCCCAGCCAGCTCCCGCAGGGCCACAGGGGTCAGATCGGTCAGGGCGTCGATGGTCAGGCAGCTCTCATAGCCGTCCACCAGCCCGGAGAAGATGCCCGCCGCCGGGGAGTACACGGTGGAGACGGCGCTCTCGGTGGCGCTGCGCAGTTCGGCAATCTGCTCCTCCACCGCGTCGATCTGTTGGGAGAGGGTGGAGCTGGTGCTGTAGGTAAAGTCTCTGCGGAAAATCAGATCCTGGAGGCTTTCCACCCGGTCGTCCAGATTGGTAAAGTCCTGCCGGGCAGCACTTGCCTTCAGATCGGTCATGGCGGTCACAATCTCCCCGTTGAGCCGCATGGCGTCCGACTCCTCGGTGCCCCGGCTGCGGATGTACTCCAGCCGCTCCAGCTCGGTCTCCAGCGCCTCCAGGCGGCGGTGCTGCTCCAGGGCGTTCTCCGAACGATAGACCCGGGCCACCACATCGCCCAGAGCCACGTTCTCCCCTTCGGCCACCACAATCTCCTCCAGACTGCCTCCATCAGAGAGGACGGTCTCCTCCCGAACCAGGTAGCCTTCGGCAGGCAGGGTGCTCTGGCCGGTGTAGTTGTAGACGGTGGCGGTCTCATAGCCGCCGAAAAAGATATGGTAGGCGTAGACGGCGAAATAGGCCGCCGCGCCCAGGAAGAGCAGCAGCATAATCGCCCGTACCACGTTTTTGCCTGGCTTCATGGTTGCCTCCTTATGTCTCTCCCCCGCCAGGCAGCTGCTGAATTACTGGGCGGCTCCCTCCGGGCCGACGCTCTCCCGCAGATCCACCGGCCGCTCGGGCACGATGGTGGAGATGGCGTGCTTGTAGATCACCTGCTGCCGCCCCTCGGTGATGAGCACCACGGTAAAGGCGTCAAAGCCGGCAATCACTCCCCGCATCTGGAAGCCGTTGACCAGGAAGACGGTGACATTCAGCCGGTTCCGGCGGGCCTTGGTGAGAAAGATTTCCTGCAAATTGTTGCTCTTTTGCATTTGGGACACATCCTTTTCTGTATTCTGAGGACATGTCCCACAGGGTTTGACGGCGGGGCCTGTCCTCCCCGTCATCCTATACCCGATTCCCCTATTTTTTCTGTCGCAAACTGGCAGGCCGCCCCAAAATCGGGTGGGCTGTCCCAGAGATACCAGTGAATGGCCGGATTTCTCCGGAACCAGGTGAGCTGCCGCTTGGCGTACTGGCGGCTGCGGAGCTTGACCTCCTCCGCCGCCTGGGTCAGATTCTCTCCCGTCCGAAC
Source organism: uncultured Clostridia bacterium (assembly GCA_945926565.1). Classification (GTDB taxonomy): domain Bacteria; phylum Bacillota; class Clostridia; order Oscillospirales; family Oscillospiraceae; genus Onthomonas. The sequence goes on from CAMELY010000001.1 coordinate 22,699, forward strand.
CGCCTGGGCCAGCTCCTTGTAGCCGATGGCCTGCATGGCGGTGCAGTTGGGATCGATGCCCCGGTTCAGCAGGGCTTGCACCTCCGCCGCCAGCCCCTGGGCCAGCATCTCGTCCACCCGCCGGTCGATGCGGTTCCAGAGCGCCTGCCTGCTTTGAAAGTTCAGACCGATCCAGCAGCCCTCATACCGGGGCGGGATGGCCCGGGTCTCCCGGTTGTGCTGGGAGATGGTCTTGCCCGTCTCGTGCCAGACCTCCAGGGCCCGGATGATCCGCTTTTCGTCGTTGAGATGCAGCCGGCCGGCAGCCTCTGGGTCGACCTGCTCCAGCTCCTCCATCAGCACCTGGATGCCCTCTGTCTCAGCCCGCTGCTGCAGCCGCTCCCGCCAGCCGGTGGCGGGATAGGGGGCGAAGGTGCGCCCGGAGAGGAGGGAGTCCAGGTAGAGACCGGTGCCGCCCGCCAGAATGGGCACCCTGCCCCGGGCGAGAATGTCGTCCACACAGGCGGAGGCCAGCTCCACATACCGGGCCACCGAAAAGTTCTCCTCCGGGTCGGCCACATCCAGCATGTGGTGGGGGATCCCCTGCCGCTCTTCCGGGGTGGGCTTGGCGGTACCCACGTCCATGCCCCGGTAGATCTGCATGGAGTCGGCGCTGACCACCTCCCCGCCGAAGCGCTTTGCCAGGGCGATGGAGAGGGCGGTCTTGCCCGAGGCGGTGGGGCCGGCGATGACGATCACTTTGGGGGGCATGGGTCGCTCCTTCTTTCCTGGTAATGGCGCTCCATTGGGACGGGCGGCCGCAAGGGTCGCCCCTACTTGCGTACTCCGGCATCAGCCTTCCCCCTCCGGGGGAAGGTGTCGCCGCCGCACTGCGGCGGTGACGGATGAGGGCGTTCTGACAGGCGTCTGGGGCGGCCTTCCTCAGCTCCGCTTGAACTGCTTTTCCAATTGGGCTTTGGTCAGCTCGATGGCCACCGGCCGGCCGTGGGGGCAGTATTTCACTTCCCCGGACATGACCGCCCGGGCCACCACCTCCAGCTCGGCGGGGTCGTTTTTCCAGCCGCCCTTGATGGCCGCCTTGCAGGCCATGGTGTGCAGCACCTGGTCCCGGGCGGCGGTGGGGTCGGCAGTGCCGTTTTCCAGCAGCTGGGCCGCCAGTTGGGTGAGCACCCGGTCGGCCTCCTCCGCCTCCACATAGTCGGGCACCTCCCGCACCAGGATGTCCCCGCCGCCGAAGTCCTCCGCCTCAAAGCCAAATTCCCGCAGCAGATCCAAATGCTCCAGAAGCACCTCGCTCTCCGCCGGGGCGGCCTTGACCACCACCGGCGTCAGCAGCAGCTGCCGCATAGGAGTATAATCCCGGGCCTTCATTTTGTCAAAATTCATCCGCTCGTGGGCGGCATGCTTGTCAATGAAAAACACCGAGTCCCCCTGCTCCACAATCAGATAGGTGTCCAGCACCTCTCCCGCCAGACGCCAGACGGGGGTCTCCGGGGTCACCGGGCTCTCCTCCGCCGTGGTCAGCTCCGGCTCAGCGGGTATGGGCGGCTCCGCGGGAGCAGCGGGCTGCTGCTCCCGCTCCTGCACCGGCTCCGGTTGAGGGACGGGATCCGGCGCCGGGGGTGCAGGCGCCTTGGGCTGCTCCGGCGCCGCCCAGGCCAGCTCCTCCGGCAGAACCTGCTCCGGCGGGGGGCTCACCTTGCCGGCGCTCTGGAGCTCCAGTGCATCCAGCACCACCTGCACCTCCCGGCTCTCCTGCTGCTTCTGGGCCCGGCGGGCCTCCTCCCGCTGGCGCTGCCGGGCCAGCAGCTCGGCGGCGTTGCGGCTGGTGGCCGCCTGCCAGGGGGTGATCGTCCGGTCCGGAGCGGTCCGGACGGCGGGAGAGCGGAGGATATTCCCCTTGTTCTCCCGGTACTCCTGGCTGGTCATGCTCTTGAAGAAGGTCTGATTAGGGGTCACCGTGTCCTGCCGCTGGGGCTTGGGGGGCTGCTGGGGCAGCACCGCCCGGACATGGCCGCTCTCCCGCTCCAGTACCGATTTGGCGGCGTAGTACACCGCCTCAAAGAGCTGCTTTTCGTTGGTGAACTTGACCTCGGTCTTGGCGGGGTGGACGTTGACGTCCACAGCGTTGAGCTTGGTGGTCAGCTTGAGCACGCAGCCGGGGAACTTGCCTACCATCTTCTGGTTCTGATAGGCCTCCTCCAGGGCGGCGGTCATGGTCCGGGACTTGACGTACCGGCCGTTGACGAAGAAGAACTGATAGGCCCGGGTGCCCCGGCAGCAGGCGGGGCGGGAGAGGTACCCCTCCACCCGGATCTCCTCCCCGTAGCCGGGGCACTCCAAAAAGCCCAGCGCCACCTCCCGGCCCAGGACGGCGTAGAGGGCGGACTCCAGCCGCCCGTCTCCCGGGGTGAGCAGCTCCTCCTTCCCCTCCCGGAGAAACCGGAAGGAGATCTCGGGATGGGCCAGGGCCTCGTGCTGTACCACGGTATAGACGGCGGCCCCCTCGGCGGCGTCCCGCTTCATGAACTTGAGCCGGGCGGGAGTGTTGTAAAACAGATCCCGGACGATCATGGTGGTGCCCTCCGGGCAGCCCACCTCCTCCTGCTCCCGGAGGACGCCGCCGTCCAGCAGCAGAGCGGTGCCGAAATCGGCGGCCCGGGTGCGGGTCATCAGCTCGATTTTGGACACAGCGGAGATGGCGGCCAGGGCCTCCCCCCGGAAGCCCAGGGTGCCGATGGCCTCCAGGTCGTACTCGGTGCGGATTTTGCTGGTGGCGTGGCGGAGGAAGGCGGTGGGGGCGTCCTCCGGGTCGATGCCGCAGCCGTTGTCGGTGACCCGGATGTAGCGCATGCCCCCCGCCTGAATCTCCACCGTCAGGGCGGTGGCCCCGGCGTCGATGGCGTTTTCCACCAGCTCCTTGACCACGCTGGCGGGGCGCTCCACCACCTCGCCGGCGGCGATCAGGTCGGCCACATGGGGGGACAGTTGTTGAATCTTGGGCATGGGGTGCTCCTATCTAATAAAATCTTCGCGCAGGGGGATGCCCTCATCCGACCCGGCTTACGCCGGGCCACCTTCCCCCAGAGGGGGAAGGCTTGAGAGGGTGCTCCCGTTGGCTTCCCCCCCGGGGGGGAAGCTGGCAGCCCGAAGGGCTGACTGATGAGGGGCCGTCAACAGAGTGCCCTTCTTGCGCTCATAGCTTTTTCTTCCACTCAAACAGCAGGTTCATGGCCTCGATGGGGGTGAGGGTGTTGACCTCGGTCAGCCGGAGCTGGTTCAGAATCTCCTGACCGGCCATATCCCCCAGGGAGATCTGCTCCTCGTCCTTGGGCTTCTGCACCGGAACCTGGACGCCGTTTCCCCGCTCCAGCTCCTCCAGAATCTTTTTGGCTCGGCTGATCACCTTTTGGGGCACGCCCGCCAGCTTGGCCACCTCGATGCCGTAGCTCTGGTCAGCCCCGCCCCGGACGATCTTGCGCAGGAAGATGATGTCGTCCGCCCGCTTTTTGGCGGCGATATTGTAGTTGCGCACCCCGGGGATGGTCTCCTCCAGGACGGTGAGCTCGTGGTAGTGGGTGGCAAAGAGGGTCTTGGCCCCCAGCTTTTTCTTGTCCGCGCAGTACTCCAGCACCGCCCGGGCGATGCTCATGCCGTCATAGGTGGAGGTGCCCCGGCCAATCTCGTCCAGAATGAGCAGGGAGCGGCTGGTGGCGTTTTTCAGAATCTCCGCCACCTCGCTCATCTCCACCATAAAGGTGGACTGGCCCCCTGCCAGGTCGTCGGAGGCGCCGATGCGGGTGAACACCCGGTCCACCACCCCCAGCCGGGCGGAGCGGGCGGGGACAAAGGAGCCAATCTGGGCCATGAGGCAGATCAGGGCCACCTGGCGCATATAGGTGGACTTGCCCGCCATATTGGGGCCGGTGATGATGGCCAGGGTCTCGTTTTTGCCGTCCATCAGCGTGTCGTTGGGGACGAAGAAGCTGTCCTTGAGCATCTGCTCCACCACCGGATGGCGGCCGTCCACAATCTCGATGCCGGTGGAGTCGTCCACCACCGGCATGGTGTACTGATTGCGCACCGCCACATCGGCCAGGGCGGCCAGCACGTCGATCTGGGCCAGGGCGTCCGCCACCGTCTGAATCCGCTCCACCTGGGCGGCACACTGGTCCCGGAGCTCGGCAAAGAGCTGGTACTCCAGGTCACCGATCCGCTCCCGGGCGTTGAAGATGGTGTTCTCCAGTTCCTTCAGCTCCGGGTTAATGAACCGCTCGTTGTTGGCCAGGGTCTGCTTGCGCACATAGTCCTCCGGCATCTGGTCGGACTGGGCCCGGGGGACTTCGATATAGTAGCCGAACACCTTATTATAGCGCACCCGGAGCTGACGGATACCGGTGCGCTCCCGTTCCCGGGCCTCGATGTCGGCGATGAGGCTCTTGCTGTCCTTGAGGACGTGGTTGAGGTAGTCCACCTCTTCATTGTAGCCCTCCCGGATCATGCCGCCCTCCCGCACCAGGAAGGGGGGCTCGTCCACAATGGCGGCCTCCAGCCGGCAGCGGAGCTCGGGCAGGTCGTCCAGGGTGTCCCGCAGCTTTTGCAGCAGAGGGGCGGTGGTATCGCCCAGCAGCTTCTTGACTCTCGGCACCTTGGACAGGCCGATGCCCAGGGCCTGCAGATCCTTGCAGTTGGTGTTGCCGTAGGCGATGCGGCCGATGAGCCGCTCCAGGTCGGTGACCTCCCGGAGGGTGAGCAGCAGCTCCTGACGCACCACCAGCTTGTCCACCAGGGCGGCCACAGCGTTCAATCTGCCGTTAATCTCCACCGGGGAGAGGAGGGGCCGCTCCAGCCACTGGCGGAGCTTGCGGCCCCCCATGGCGGTGCGGGTCTTGTCCAGCACCCACAGCAGGCTCCCCCGCTTCTCCTTGCCCCGGAGGGTCTCGGTGAGCTCCAGGTTCCGACGGGCGGTGAGATCCAGCTCCATAAACCGGCCGGCGGCGTAGTATTCGATGGTACGGATATAGCTGAGATCGGTCTTCTGGGTCTCGTGGAGGTAGCTCAGCAGGGCGCCCGCCGCCTGCACCGCCCAGGGCCGGGCGGGGGGGATGGCGCCGGGATTGTCAAACTGGCTCGCCACCTTGGCCTGGGCGCTTTTCAGCTGGAAGCGGCTGCCTCCCGGCTCATAGCAGCAGCTCAGCTTGTCCTTGAGGAAGGTCAGCAGCTGGTCACTTTCCATGCACAGGGGAGACAGCACCGCCTCCCGGGGGGCAAAGCGGCCCAGCTCGTTCATCACATGGGGGAGCACATCCTCCCCGGCAAAGCCGGTGACGGAGACGCCGCCGGTGGAGAGGTCGCAGAAGCAGATGCCCGCCCCCGCCGGCTCCAGGCAGATGGCGGCGATATAGTTGTTCTTCCCCTCCTCCAGCATGGAGGCGTCCACCACGGTGCCGGGGGTCACCACCCGGACGACCTCCCGCTCCACCAGGCCCTTGGCCAGGGCCGGGTCCTCCATCTGCTCGCAGATGGCCACCTTGTAGCCCTTGGCAATCAGCCGGGCCAGGTAGGACTCGTAGGAGTGGAAGGGAACGCCGCACATGGGGGTCTGCTCCTCCTGGGGCTTACCCCGATCCCGGGTGGTCAGGGTGAGATCCAGCTCCTGAGAGGCGGTTCTGGCGTCCTCATCGAACATCTCATAGAAGTCGCCCAGCCGGAAAAAGAGGAGACAGTCCGGGTACTGCTCTTTGATCTGTAAATATTGCCTGCGCATGGGGGTGAGTTCTGCCATGCCTGTCGCTCCTTCTCTCAGGATAGCACATTGTGCATCCGTTTCCGTGAACGGTTGATGAAATTTCGATGGCCCCGGTCAGTCCTCCACGTCTTTCCGGCGCACCACATAGGTGGGCATCTTTTTCGCCTCGTCCAGGGTGTGCATTAAGTACTCGCCCACAATGCCGATGGCCAGCAGGATCAGGCCGTTGTAGGCCAGCGTCAGCAGCACCAGGGTGGTAAAGCCCTCCACCGTGCTGCCGAAGGCGATATAGTTGATCAGATACCACAGGGCCAGCAGAATGCTGATCACAAAGCTGACAATGCCGATGTTCCGCACCACGATGAGGGGGAAGATGGAGTTGGTGGTGATGTCATACAGCAGATCCCGCACCAGGTGCATAAAGGTGTAGTTGCTGTGGCCGAACTTCCGGGCGTCGTGGCGGACAGGCACGTTGACAATCCGGTTGGAGGTCTCCACCAGGAGGTTGCCGATCTGGGGCAGGTGGGTGTGGGTGGAGAGCATGGTGTCCACCAGAAAACGGCGCATCATCCGGAAGCTGGTCAGCTCCAGATTGGGGTCTTTTTTCAGCATGCTGCTGGTAAACTTCATCTGCACCCAGGTGCCCAGCCGGCGGATGGCGTTGTGCTTCCGGTTCTCATACCGGCCCATGACGCAGTCCACCTCCGGCTGCTCCTGGAGCACCTTGGCCATCTTGGGAATCTCCTCCGGGGGATGCTGGAGGTCGTCGTCCATGGTGACCACAAAGTCCCCCTTGGAGATCTCGCAGCCGCAGAGCACCGCCGCCGGCTGGCCGAAGTTCTTGGCCATCTGGGCGATCTTTACCCGCCGGTCCTGGCTGCGCAGCTTTTCCATGACGGCAAAGGAGTTGTCCCGGGAGCTGTCATCCACCAGGATCAGCTCAAAGGGCTCATGCATGACGTTTTCAAAGGTGTCCTTCAGGCGCTGATACAGCTCCTCAAGGGTGTGCTCCGAGTTATAGACCGGCACCACAATGGAATACAGGCTCATCGGTGTTCCCTCCATCTTTCTTTTATCTTTTGGTTGGTTGCATCTGTTTCTGCCAGACGGCGGGGCTTTCTTTCATCGCCCTCACGCAAGCTCCCCGAACAATGCCCAGTTGGAGGAGCCGGTGATCTTCGCCTGCTGCCAGGTGCCGATCAGCTCCGGCGCGCCGTCCAGGTGCACCAGGCGGCCTCCATCGGTGCGGGCGGTGAGGGTATGCTTGCCGTCGGTGTTTTCCCCGTCCACCAGCACCCGCACCGTCTTGCCCACATAGGCGGCGTGCTTTTCGGCGGAAATCCGGTTCTGGAGATTGACCAGCCGCTGGAAGTTCCGGTTCTTCTCTTCCTTCGACATAGGGTCCGGCATCTTGGCCGCCGGCGTCCCCTCTCGGGGGGAGTAGATAAAGGTGAAGAGGGCGTCGTAGCGCACCTCCTCCAGCAGGGAGAGGGTGTCCTCAAACTCCTCGGTGGTCTCCCCGGGGAAGCCCACAATGATGTCCGAGGTGAGGACAATGTCCGGAATCAGCTCCCGGAGCCGGCGGATCTCGTCCAGATAGGCCGCCCGGTCGTAGTGCCGGTTCATGGCCTTGAGCACCCGGTCGTTGCCCGCCTGCACCGGCAGGTGGAGCTGGGGGGCCACCTTCTCGCACCGGGCCATGGTCTCAAACAGCTTCTGGGAGGCGTCCTTGGGGTGGCTGGTCATAAAGCGAACCAGAAAATCTCCGGGGATGGCGTTGACCCGCTCCAGCAGGTCGGCAAAATCCATGTCCAGCCCCAGATCCTTGCCGTAGGAGTTGACGTTCTGGCCCAGGAGGGTGATGT
>CAMELY010000002.1 GCA_945926565.1 uncultured Clostridia bacterium
CGTCCAGCAGCAGGGGAATGGTGGCGGCGGTGGTGTTGCCGTACTCTTCAATGTTCATCAGGAATTTCTCCGGCGGAATACCCTTGAGGCGGCGGGCGGCGGCTTCAATGATTCGCCGGTTGGCCTGATGACAGACGACCCAGCCCACCTGGGACTCCTCCACGCCGCACTGCTCCAGCAGCGCTTTAATCTCAGAGGGCACTGCTCGGGTGGCAAATTTATAGGTTTCACTGCCGTTCATATTGACATAGGGATGAGACTCGCCCAGGGTGGAGAAGGGAGAGATACCGGCCTTGGTGGGCACGGTGAGCACCTCGTCGTTGCCCTGCACCGTGATATGGCTGCCCAGGTAGTCCTCGCCCTTTTCCAGAACCAGCGCGCCGGCGCCGTCACCAAACAGAATGCAGGTAGAGCGGTCGGTCCAATCCAGAATCCGGGACATCTGCTCAGCGCCGACGACCAGCACCTTCTGATACCGGCCGGTGGAGAGATAGGCGGCGGCGGTTTCCAGCATAAAGAGGAAAGCGGAGCAGGCGGCGTTGATGTCGAAGGCGGCGCAGGAGACGCCCAGGGCCTTAGCCACCATGCAGGCCAGGTTGGGTACGATGTAATCGCCACTGACTGTAGCGCAGAGAATCAGATCCAACTCTTCCGCCTTGACACCGCTGTTTTCCAGGGCAGAGAGGGCAGCCTTGACTGCCATTTGGGAGGCAGTCTCGTCCGTGGCGATATGGCGCCGCTTAATGCCGGTGCGGGTGGTGATCCATTCATCGTTGGTCTCTACCAGCTTGGACAGATCGTCGTTGGTCACAACGGTGGGCGGCACATAGCTGCCGGTTCCCAGAATATGAAAGCTCATCGTATATGTTCCTTTCCGCCGGCCTGACAGGTCCGGTGTGCTTGATTCGAAAGATGACAACATTATAGCAAGATCAAAGAATGCTGTCAATTATTCTGACGAAACTCCAGAATATTCCCAATATTGCGCCCGAGACCCATGGACTGACAACTGCCCCGCGGTTTTTCGCTTGGTTTGCTGTCAGGATATCACCTGCAAAAACCACACTGAGAAATTCCGGGAATCGATTGCGCCCGGCGGCCTTTTGCGGTATAATTCATAGTAACGTAGTATGCACACCGCATGGATAAAGGAGTGTACGAGATTTGAAGCTGCTCATCAAAAACGGCACGTTCATCGACCCGGTCTGCGGCATCGGCGGGGTCATGGATATTTTGGTAGAAGATGGAATTATTGTGGTGATCGGCAACCGTCTGGAGGACCCGGAGGCCCAGATTCTGGACGCGTCCGGCCTGTGCGTCTGCGCCGGACTGATCGACATGCATGTCCACCTCCGGGATCCCGGCCTGACCTATAAGGAGGACATCCTCACCGGCTCCGCGGCGGCGGCCCGTGGCGGCTTTACCTCCATCGCCTGTATGCCCAACACCAAGCCCGCCATTGACTGCCCTGAGCAGGTGCGCTATGTCCTGGACAAGGCCTCAGAGAACTGCGGCGTCCGGGTCTGGCCCATCGGCGCCCTCTCCATGGGCGAAAAGGGCGAGACTATGACCGACGCCCGGGCCCTGAAGGAGGCGGGGGCGGTGGCCATCTCGGATGACGGCGTGCCGGTGATGAACGCCAATCTGATGCGGGATGCTCTCATGCGGGCGCACCGAAACAAGCTCACCGTCCTCTCCCACTGCGAGGACGACAATATGGTCCGGGGCCGGGGCGTCAACGAGGGCAGAGTCTCCCGTCAGCTGGGTCTGCCCGGCCGGCCCGCCATCGCCGAGGAGCTGATGGTCATGCGGGACGCCATGCTGGCTGAGGAGACCCGCACCGCCGTCCACATCTGCCACGTCTCCACCGCCAACAGCGTCAATATCATCCGCCAGTTCAAGCGCAAGGGCGTCCAGATCACCTGCGAGACCTGTCCCCAGTATTTTACCCTCACCCACGAGGAGATTCTCCGCCAGGGCACCCTGGCCAAGGTGAACCCGCCCCTCCGGGCCACCAAGGACAAGGAGGGCATTCTGGCAGGCCTGAAGGACGGCACCATTGACTGTATCGTCACCGACCACGCCCCCCACTCCGCCGAGGAGAAGGCAAAGCCCTTGCCCGAGGCCCCTGCCGGCATGATCGGACTGGAGACCTCCCTGGGCCTGGCCCTGACCTATCTCTACCATACCGGCCTCATGAGCCTGTCCGATATCATCCAGAAGATGACCATCAACCCGGCCAAGATTCTGGGCATCCGCAAGGGCTTCCTGGCTTTGGGCGCCAGCGCGGACATCACCATTTTCGATCCGGACGAGCACTGGACGGTGGATCCCGACCAGTTCGCCTCCAAGGCCCGGAACACCCCCTTTGCCGGCATGGAGCTGCAGGGGAAAGTGAAGTACACCATCGTCGGCGGCAAGATTATCTATCAGGACCGCTGAACCGTTTATTGAGAGGAGCTGTCGCACATGTCCTTTGATGCATTGCAGGCCAAAATTCGGGCCATGAAAAACCCCACCGTCGCCGGTCTGGACGCCCGGCTGGAGTACGTCCCCCCTCACATTGTGGAGAAGTACGTCGCCGCCTACGGCGAGACCCGGAAGGCTGCCGTGGAGGCCATCTTTGAGTTCAACTGCGGCCTGATGGACGCCCTGAACGACATCGTCCCCGCCGTCAAGCCCCAGGCCGCCTACTACGAGAACCTGGGCTGGGAGGGCATGGAGATGCTGGAGCGCACCATCCGCTACGCCAAGCGCAAGGGCTTTTTCGTCATCGCCGACATCAAGCGGGGTGACATCGGCACCACCGCCGCCGCCTATTCCGAGGGCTGGCTGGGCAAGACCAAGGTGGGGGAGACCATGGTGCCCGGCTTTGACGCCGACTGCGTCACCCTCAACGGCTATATGGGCAGCGACGCCATCAAGCCCTTCCTGAAGGACGCCGAGAGCGAGGACAAGTGCGTCTTCGCCCTGGTGCGGACTTCCAACCCCTCCGCCATTGAGCTCCAGGACATGGTGGCCGGCGACCGGCTGGTCTATAAGGTCATGGCCGAGCTGGTGGATCGCTGGGGCAAGACCACCTCTGTGGGCGAGTACGGCTACAACCGGGTGGGTGCCGTCACCGGAGCCACCTACCCCTCCGATCTCCGCCAGCTGCGCAAGCTGCTGCCCCACACCTTCTTCCTGGTGCCCGGCTACGGCGCCCAGGGCGGCACCGCCGAGGACGTCCACTATGCCTTTGACCGCTATGGCCGGGGCGCCATCGTCAACTCCTCCCGCGGCATTATGTGCGCCTGGAAGAAGACGGGCAAAAACGGCATGGACTACGCCGAGGCCGCCCGCAGCGCCGCGCTCGAGATGCGGGACGCCATCAAGGCGGTCACGCCAATCCTGTAAGCGGGAAACGGGACGTTTGATTGATTTCCAACGGGGGAAAGGCTGGGAGATCCAGCCTTTTCCCATGAAAGAACAGAAGAAAAAGGTGATTCTATGCCAATGACAAGAAATTGCCCCATCACCGACCTCCAGTATCTGACCCGCGATGTGGTCTCCATCACCCTGGAGGCGGGAGAACTGGCCCAGGCGGCCAAGCCCGGCCAGTTTGTCAATATCAAGTGCGGCGAGGGCCTGCTGCTCCGCCGGCCCATCTCCATCTGCGATGTGAACGGCACCCTGCTCACCGTGGTCTTCCAGGTCAAGGGAGAGGGCACCCAGTGGCTCTCCCAGTGCCAGGCCGGGGAGGAGCTGGACGTGCTGGGCCCCCTGGGCCATGGCTACGATATTCCCCAGGGCAAGGTTCTGGTGGTGGGCGGCGGCATCGGCGTGCCTCCCATGCTCTACGCCGCCAAGTGCTGTGAGGCCGCCGACGCCTGTGTGGGCTTTCGCAGCGAGGAGAACGCCATCCTGCTGGAGGAGCTGAACGCCGCCTGCGGCCGGGTGCTGGTCACCAGCGACGACGGCACCATCGGCGCCCACGGCTTTGTGGATGCCCTGGTGCGCAAGGCCCTTTCCGAGGAGCGGTACGCCGCCGTCTTCGCCTGCGGCCCCAAGCCCATGCTGAAAAGCGTCTATCACGCGGCCAAAGAGGGGAACACCCCCTGCTTCGTCTCCATGGAGGAGCGGATGGGCTGCGGCATCGGCGCCTGCCTGGTCTGCGCCTGCTCGGTGGGCGGCCATCACAAGCACGTCTGCAAGGACGGCCCCGTGTTTAACGCTGAGGAGGTGGACTGGTAATGAGCAAGGTAGATCTCTCCGTCAATCTGGCGGGCATGACCATGAAGAACCCGGTGGTTGTGGCCTCCGGCACCTTCGGTTTCGGCCGGGAGTACGGACAGTTCTATGACCTCGCCAACCTGGGCGGCATCTGCGTCAAGGGTCTGACCCTCCACCAGCGGGAGGGCAATCCCCCGCCCCGGATCGCCGAGACCCCCATGGGCATCCTCAACTCGGTGGGCCTCCAGAACCCCGGCGTGGACGGATTTATCCAGCACGAGCTGCCCTGGCTGAAGGAGCAGGACGTGCGGATTATCGCCAACATCTCCGGCAACACCCCGGAGGAGTACGGCATTATGTGCGAAAAGCTGTCCAAAGCGGGGGTGGACATGATCGAGGTGAACATCTCCTGCCCCAACGTCAAGGCCGGTGGCCTCCAGTACGGCGTGGTGCCCGAGATGGCCGCCGAGGTGGCGGCCCAGGCCAAGAGCCATGCCTCGGTGCCGGTTATGGTCAAGCTGTCTCCCAACGTGACCGATATCACCGCCATCGCCAAGGCGGTGGTGGAGGCGGGAGCGGATGCCGTCTCCCTCATCAACACCATCCGGGGCATGCGCATCGACGTGAACACCCGGCGGCCCATCCTGAAGATGAACACCGGTGGCCTCTCCGGCCCCGCCGTGCTACCGGTGGCGGTGCGGATGGTCTGGGAGGTGGCCCAGGCGGTGGACGTGCCCATCCTGGGGATGGGCGGCGTCGCCAAGGGAGAGGACGCGGCCCAGCTCATGCTGGCCGGCGCCTCCGCCGTGGCGGTGGGCACCGCCTGCTTTGCCGATCCCTACGCGCCCCTCAAGGTGCGGGACGGCCTGGAGGAGATCGCCGCCCGTCAGGGCCTGGAGCGGGTCTCCCAGCTCACCGGCGGCGTTCAGCCCTGGTAACCGGGTCGAAAGCAGTCCTCAAAACCGGAATCGGCGGGAGAGGACTGCTTTTCCGCGAATCGCCACAGAAAGAAGCGACAGTCAATGACAAGAGTTTACATCGTCCGGCACGGGGAGGCGGAGGGCAACATCTACCGCCGCATCCACGGACAATATGACAGCAACCTCACCGACAACGGCCTGCGTCAGGTGGAGGCGCTGGAGGAGCGCTTCCGCTCCATCCATCTGGACGCCGTCTATTCCAGCGACCTGCGGCGCTGCCAAAAGACTGCCCGGGCCCTCTATGAACATAAGGGGCTGCCCCTCCAACTGGAGCCGGGCCTCCGGGAGATGAACCTGGGCCAGTGGGAGGATCATCCCTGGGGAGAGATCGGCCGCACTGACCCCCAGGGGCTGCTGGGCTTTCAGACCTGTTCTCCCGACTTCCGGGCTCCGGGAGGGGAGAGCTATGAGGAACTGCGCACCCGGGTGAGCGGCACGATTCTCAAGCTGGCCGCCCGGCATCCGGGGGAGACCATCGGCATCTCCACCCATTACATCGCCCTCCGCTCCGCCCTCTCCGTCTTCCACGGCTACCGGGTGGAGGAGATCAACCAGAAGGTGCCCAAGTGCGACAACACCGGGGTCACCTGCCTGGACGTTGAGGACGGCCGGGTGCAGGTGGTCTTTGAGTGCGACGCCTCCCATTTGACGCCGGAGCTCTCCACCCTGGGCAAGCAGACCTGGAAGCAGACCGGCAATCTGGCCGACCCCGCCTGCAACCTCTGGTACCGGCCCTGGGATCCGGCAGGGGAGCGGGCGCTCTACCTCCGCTTCCGGAAGGAAACCTGGGAGCGGGTACATCCCGGTCAGCCCTTTGACGGGGAGGGCTTTTATGACCAAGCCCTCCGCGCTGCTCAGGAAAATCCCTGGGCGGTGGTCTGCGCCATGCAGGGCGACCGGGTGGCAGGTCTTCTCCAGATGGAGCTCCATCGCTATCAGGAGGAGAAGGCAGGCTTTATCTACTTCTACTATGTGACCCCGGAGGCCCGGGAACACGGCCTGGGCGTCCAGCTGTTGGGTCAGGCGGTCTCCACCTTCCGCCCCTTAGGACGGGATAAAATCCGTCTGCGCTGCTCCCCGGACAACCGGCAGGGGATGCACTTTTACGAGAAGTACGGCTTTGTCCCCCTGGGCCCCGCCCCGGACAGCCAGGTGCCCCTCCTCCTGCTGGAAAAGCAGATCGACTGAACAGGGGCTGATTGCACGCAAAATGTAGGGCGGGGGCTTGCCCCCCGCCGCTTTATCGAATTGCAGATGGGCACTGATCGGCAGAGGAGGATACGCCGTAGGGGAGGGCCTCTGCGCCCTCCCGCCCGACAAGAGAGTGTGCCGCTCAACAAACCGAATCCGCAATCTGTGCTGCTGCCCAGACAAAATTTTTGAAAAAAGTTTGGGCGGCAGGCAGTATTTTTGACATTCCCTGCGTATAAAGAGAATAGGAAGGTATTTTCACCCTGTGCGGCAGTCGAAAGGGGGCCCAGGGCATGAACGGCAGAGAACGGACAGAGCGGGCAGAGGAGCTCCTCCTCTCGCCCCAGGCCTGCAAGAGTAAGGATTCCAGGGGCCGTCTGCGCCCGGAGGAGCCCTGCCCGGTGCGCACCTGCTTCCAGCGGGATGTGGACCGGATTGTCCACTGCAAGGCCTTCCGCCGGCTCAAGCGCAAGACCCAGGTTTTCCTCCAGCCCGAGGGAGACCATTACCGCACCCGGATGACCCACACCCTGGAGGTGACCCGCATCGCCCGGACCATCGCCCGGGGACTGGGCCTCAATGAGGATCTCACCGAGGCGGCCGCCCTGGGCCACGACCTGGGCCACACTCCCTTCGGCCACGCCGGGGAACGGGCCCTCAACGAGATCATGCCCGGGGGCTTCCGGCACAATGTCCAGTCCCTCCGGGTGGTGGACAAGTTGGAGAAGGAGGGGGACGGCCTCAACCTCACCTATGAGGTGCGCCGGGGCATCCTCTGCCACACCGGTAGCGACCGGGCGGAGACGCTGGAGGGACAGATCCTCTGGTACGCCGACCGGATCGCCTATATCAACCACGACATCGAGGACGCCATGCGGGGCGGCATCATCTACCCACTGGATATCCCCATTCAGCTCCGGCAGACCCTGGGCTATAAAAAGAGCCAGCGGATCGACACCCTGGTGCGGGACGTGATCGACGCCAGCCAGGGCCGGAACTGCATCCGCCAGACGCCGGAGATCGGCCGGGCCATGAACGAGCTGCGGGACTTTCTCTTCCAGATGGTCTACCGGAACCCCCAGGCGAAGGGGGAGGAGGGCAAGGCGGAGGAGATGCTCCACCGCATGTTTGAGGCCTATGTGAAGGATCCGGACAAACTGCCCGCCGACTTCCAGGAGATTCGCTTCCAGGAGGGGGTGGAGCGGGCAGTCTGCGACTATATCGCCGGCATGACCGACTCCTACGCCGTCTCCAAATACGGAGAACTGTTTATCCCCAAGGCCTGGACCGTGAAGTGATTTTCCTTTCCCTCCGGATAGGATAGGGAAAAAGGGGCTATTATATGGGGGAAAAGGGAACAAAATGCCCCAGAGAGGAGGGAGAACGTGCCAATCCCAGAGTCATTTTTGGAAGAGCTGAACGCCAGGACGGACATTGTGGATCTGATCTCCGGCTATGTCTCCCTGACCAAAAAGGGGAACCGCTACTGGGGCCTGTGCCCCTTCCACAGTGAGAAGACCCCCTCCTTCTCGGTGGCGCCGGACAAGCAGATGTACTACTGCTTCGGCTGCCACAAGGGAGGCGGCGCCATTCAGTTTGTCATGGAGACGGAGAGCGTCTCCTTCCCCGAGGCGGTGGCCATTCTGGCCCAGCGGGCGGGCCTCCCGATGCCGGAGACCCAGGGCCAGGGGGATAACCGGAAAAAGCGGGAACGGCTCTATCAGCTCAACAAGGCCGCCGCCCGGTGGTACCACCAGAATCTCCTCTCCCCCCAGGCCCGGGTGGCCCAGGAGTATTTTACCCGACGGGGCCTCTCCAAGCGTACCATCACCAACTTCGGCCTGGGCTATTCCTTCAACCAGTGGGACGGACTGATCAAGGCCATGTCCGAGCAGGGGTATGAGAAACAGGAGCTGCTGGACGCCGGCCTGGTGGTGAAAAACGAGAAGGGTCATATCTACGACCGGTTCCGGGGCCGGGTCATGTTTCCCATCATCGACCTGCGGGGCAACGTCATCGGCTTCGGCGGCCGGGTGCTGGACGACTCCACCCCCAAGTATCTGAACTCCCCGGACACCATCATCTATAATAAGAGCAAAAACCTCTTCGCCCTCAACCTGGCCAAAAAGTCCAAGCGGGGCATGATTATCCTCACCGAGGGCTATATGGATACCATCGCCCTCCACCAGGCGGGCTTTGACTGCGCCGTGGCCTCCTTGGGCACTTCACTTACCCCCGACCACGCCCGGATGATCGCCCAGCGCACCCAGGAGGTGGTCATCTCCTACGACAGCGACGCCGCCGGCGTCAATGCCGCCCAGCGGGCCATCCAGCTGCTGAACAAGACGGGGATCCGGGTGCGGGTGCTCAAGGTCACCGGGGCCAAGGATCCGGACGAGTTCATCAAAAAGTACGGCGCCGCCGCCTTCCAGAAGCTGATTGACGGCTCGGAGAACCATGTGGAGTTCCGGCTGCTCCAGGTGAAGAACAAGTACGACCTGAGCGAGGACGACCAGCGGGTGGCCTGTATCCAGGAGCTGGCCCAGGTGATCGCCCGGCTCCCGGGCGCCGCCGAGCGGGAGGTCTACGGCACCCGGATGGCAAAGGAGCTGGAGATCACTCCGGACACTATGCTCCGGGAGGTCCAGCGCTGTCAGAAGCGGCAGCTGCGCTGGGAGGAGAAGCAGCAGGCCCGGAAGGTACTCCAGCCGGTGCAGATGAACCAGCCGGAAAACCGGGCCCTCCGCTATGAGAACATGCGCTCCGGCAAGGCGGAGGAGGGGATTATCGCCCTGCTGCTCAATGACCCGGGGCTGCTGGCCAATACGAAAGGACTGAGCCCGGAGGACTTTTCCGTCCCCCTCTTTGGCCGGGTCTACCAGATGATTTGGGAGCGCTGGTCGGAGGAGCGGCCGGTCTCCCTCAACGTTCTGGGCCCCGAGCTTACCGGCGAGGAGATGAATCACCTGGCGTCCATTCTTCAAAATCCCCTCTCCCAGACCAACCGGGAGCGGGCCATGGAGGATTACATCAATATCATACAGACGGAACGCCTGAAAGGCGGAAACCAGGCCGGGGTGGACGATGCCGCCCTGATGGCCTACAGAGACAAAAAAGGCATGGAGGAACCGACATGAGCGACAAGAAGAAAAACCCCGAAAAGAGCAAAGAGAACCAGACCCGGATTCCGGAGGGTGTCCCGGGGGCAGAGAAGCTCAACGAGCTGATCGAGCGGGGCAAGAAAAAGGGGAAGCTCACCGCCATCGAGATGATGGAGCTGGACGGCGTGGAGCTGGACAGCGAAACCCTGGATCGCTTCTATGACATCCTGGAGAATCAGGGCATCGAGCTGGTCACCGACGATGAGATTCCCGAGACCTTGGAGCCACCCGAGGAGGAGATCGAGGAGCTGCCCGAGGAGGAGGTCATCGACCCCAACACCCTGATGGACAGCTTCGGCATCGACGACCCGGTGCGGATGTACCTGAAGGAGATCGGCAAGGTTCCCCTGCTCACCCCCGACGAGGAGACGGAGCTGGCCATGGGCATGAGCGCCGGTTATGCCGCCAAGGAGCAGCTGGACGAGCTGGAGGACAGCGGGGAGGAGATCCCCGAGGAGGTTCGCAAGGAGCTGGAGAAGGCGGTGAAAAAGGGCGAGCGCTGCAAGCAGCGGCTGGCCGAGGCCAACCTCCGTCTGGTGGGCTCCATCGCAAAGCGCTATGTGGGCCGGGGCATGCTCTTCCTGGATCTGATCCAGGAGGGCAATCTGGGCCTGATCAAGGCGGTGGAGAAGTTCGACTACACCAAGGGCTATAAATTTTCCACCTACGCCACCTGGTGGATCCGTCAGGCCATCACCCGTGCCATCGCCGACCAGGCCCGCACCATCCGTATCCCCGTCCACATGGTGGAGACCATCAACAAGGTCATCCGGGTCTCCCGTCAGCTCCTCCAGGAGCTGGGACACGACCCCACCCCGGAGGAGATTGCCGCCGAGATGAGTATGCCGGTGGACAAGGTGCGGGAGATCCTCAAGATCGCCCAGGAGCCGGTCTCCCTGGAGACCCCCATCGGCGAGGAGGAGGACTCCCATCTGGGCGACTTCATCCCCGACGAGGACGCCAGCGAGCCCTCTGAGGCGGCCTCCTTCACCCTGCTCAAGGAGCAGCTGGTGGAGGTGCTCTCCACCCTGACCCCCCGGGAGGAGAAGGTGCTCAAGCTCCGATTCGGCATCGAGGACGGCCGTACCCGCACCCTGGAAGAGGTGGGCAAGCAGTTCCACGTCACCCGGGAGCGCATCCGTCAGATCGAGGCCAAGGCCCTGCGCAAGCTGCGCCATCCCAGCCGCTCCAAAAAGCTGAAGGATTTCCTGAACTGACCGGACATTGACTTGCGATACAATGTAGGGCGGGGGCTTGCCCCCGCTCTGGGATGGGATATTCGGAAAAAGAAGAGAGAAGAGAGACAACGTGAATCAGAAAACCAACCGGGAAAGGGCGGTTCAGGCCTTTCTTGCTGCCATCATCTGTTACTCAGTGGCCACCGGCCTGAGCAGCAGCATCTACACCAACTACTTTAAGGAGGCCTACCAGGCGGACTCCTTTCTCCGGGGCCTCATCGAGATTCCCCGGGAGTCCCCCGGCATCCTGACCCTGCTGCTCATCTCCGGCCTGGGCTTTCTGGGCAATGTGGAGCTGGCGGTCATCGCCCATGCCCTGATCACCGTGGGATTGGTGGTCATGGGCTTCCTGTCCCCCGGCCTGGGGGTGATGATGGTATTCCTCTTCATCAACTCCCTGGGCACCCATATGCTGCTCACCCTCAACGACGCCATTGCCATCTCCCTGGCGGACAAGGGGAAGACTGGCACCATGCTGGGCAAGGTGAAGGGGATCTCCACCTTCTGCTCTTTGCTCATTGCCGTGGTGGTCTTTTTCGGGTTCCGGCTGGGCTGGTTCTCCTTTACCACCCCGGTGATTCTGCCCTTCGCCATCGCGGCTGTGGTCTCCCTGGGGGCGGTGACGGCCATGCTGCGGATGAAGCGGTTTCACCCAGACGGCGGCACGGCAAAGAAATTTCATCTGCTGCTGCGGAAAGAGTACATCCCCTACTACTGCATCACCTTCGCATACGGCTGCCAGAAGCGGATCCGTCTGGTGTTCGGCCCCTGGGTGATTGCGGAGCTGCTGTACATGGGGGCAGACACCCTGGCCCTGCTGGCCATCGCCACCCACTTTATCGGTACCGCCTTCGGCCCCTGGATCGGCCGGATGCTGGACAAGTGGGGGGTGCGTAAAATGCTGCTCATTGAGGCGGGCTATATCGCCGTCACCGCCGGTATGCTGGGCATTGCCGCTCAGCTGCTCTACAGCGGCTCCTCCGGCGGCTGGCTCACGATTTTTACCTTCGTGGCCTATGTGCTGTGCAATCTCCTGGAGCCCTTCAATATGGTTCACTCCTATCTGATGCGCTACCTGGCGCTGGATCCCTCGGAGGTCACCGAGAGCCTCTCCGCAGGCCTTGCGGTAGACCATATTGTGGCGATTGTCATCTCCCCGGTCTTCGGCTTTGTCTGGCTGAACTGGGGCCCCGGCTATGTCTTCTTTATCGTGGCCCTCTTCTCCCTGTGCCAGATGGCGGTGTCCCTCTGGCTGCGGGGTAAAAAAGCGGCTACGGAGATGTGAAAAACTGACAAGTAATTTTCCCTTACAAACAGACTGAGATTGGAGGCATTACAATGCAGGCATCCCAAGTGTATTTCACCGACTTTCGAGTCACCGTCGGCCACAGCCGGCTGGAAAAGCTCCAGCGGCTGCTGACCAAAGCCGGCATGGATCAGATCGATTTTGACGGCAAGTTTGTGGCCATCAAAATCCACTTCGGCGAGCCGGGCAACCTGGCCTATCTCCGGCCCAACTATGCCAAGGCGGTGGCCGACTACATCAAGGCCCGGGGCGGCAAGCCCTTCCTGACCGACTGCAACACCCTCTATCCGGGCCGCCGCAAAAACGCCCTGGAGCATCTGGAGACCGCCTGGGAGAACGGCTTCACCCCCCTCTCCGCCGGCTGCCCGGTGATCATCGCCGACGGTCTGAAGGGTACGGATGAGACGCTGGTGCCCGTCCACAACGGCGTACGGGTGAAGGAGGCCAAAATCGGCCACGCCATTATGGACGCCGACATTGTCATCAGCCTCAACCACTTCAAGGGCCACGAGATGGCCGGCTTCGGCGGCGCCCTGAAGAATCTGGGCATGGGCTGCGGCAGCCGGGCGGGCAAGATGGAGCAGCACAACCACGGCAAGCCGGTGGTCAATCCGGAGCTCTGCCGCAATTGCAAGCTCTGCGCCCGCCAGTGTGCCCAGAGCGCCATCTCCTACGACACCGGAAAGGCGTTCATCGACCACAGCAAGTGCGTGGGCTGCGGCCGGTGCATCGGCGGCTGCAACTTTGACGCCATCTCTCCCAGCGACGACAGCTCCGCAGAGGATCTGAACTACAAGATGGCGGAGTATGCCCAGGCGGTCTGCTATGGCCGGCCCAACTTCCATATCAACCTGGTCATGGATATCTCCCCCAACTGCGACTGCCACGGGGAGAACGATGTGGCCATCCTGCCCGACGTGGGCATGTTCGCCTCCTTCGACCCGGTGGCGCTGGATCAGGCCTGCGCAGATGCCTGCCTGCGCCAGAAGCCCATGCCCAACTCCCAGCTCTCGGACAATATGGCAAAACCCCACTTCCACGACTACCACGACCACTTCAAGAACTCCACCCCCGAGTCCGAGTGGAAGTCCTGCCTGGAGCACGCCGAGGAGATCGGCCTGGGCACCCGGACCTATGAGCTTGTCACGCTGAAATAACGCCGGCGAAAATCCATTCTGGAACATCCCTCCTCTGCATATCCTGTAGCAGAGGAGGGATTTTTCATGGAGAGACTGGACAAGCAACTGCTGGCCTGCTTTGTGGTGACCCTGGCGCTGGGGACGGCGCTGCACAATCTGTTCAACCTCTGGCCCAGTATCCTGACCGAGTTTTTCGCACCGGTCAACGAGAGCCTGTGGGAGCACGTCAAGCTGATCTTCTGGCCATACCTGCTGGCGGGGCTCTACCTGACCAGGGCAGGGAAGTGGCGGCGGGCGCCCTGGCTGCTCACTCTGCTGCTGCTCTGTGGGCTGCTGCTGGCAGCGGGCTGGTTTCTCCATGTCGTTCTGGGGGCGGGCGCGTATCAGCTGGATGTCTCCCTCTACCTCCTGCTCATGGGGCTGGCCTTTTTGCTGCCCGTCCTGCTGCCAGTAGGGGAGCGGTGGGAGAGTCTGCTCACCGGGGCGGTCATCCTGCTGGCAGGCCTCATCATCTGCTGGACGATCCAGCCGCCCAACACCGACCTCTTTCATGACCTGTCCCTGGCGGACACCTTTTTCCGCCTGCCCTGTTGAAAAACGCTCTCATGCAATCGGCGCTGTCTGGCTGCATGGGAGCGTTTTGCTGGAAATCATTACAGCTTGCCCCGGCTCTGAGAATAGGTTACAATTTAGTTACAATCTTTACAAGGAGTGTTACATATGAAAGTTACCCGACGACGGATCTTTTCCCTGGCGGCAGCCCTGATACTGATGGTGGGACTGCTGGTTCCCAAGGCCCAGGCGGCCTCCAATGTCACCGTCAAGGTAAACGGAACCACCCTCTCCGGGGCCCAGCTCATCGGCAGCACCACTTATGTGCCCTTTGCCGAATTCTGCCGCACCATGGGAGCAAGCTCTGCCTCGGTCTCCGGCAAGACGGGAACCGCAAAGGGGAGCTACACC
This sequence comes from uncultured Clostridia bacterium, assembly GCA_945926565.1. Classification (GTDB taxonomy): domain Bacteria; phylum Bacillota; class Clostridia; order Oscillospirales; family Oscillospiraceae; genus Onthomonas. Next base: position 14,191 of record CAMELY010000002.1, read on the forward strand.
GTCCAGGCCACAGCCGGGAACCCCTATGTGGTGGCCAACGGCCGCTACCTCTATACCGGCTCCTTCACCCCGGTGCGCCAGTCCGGCGGCAGCCTGCTGGTGCCAGTTCGCCCCCTGGCCAGGGCCTATGGAGCCTCCGTCTCCTGGAATGGCAAGACCTATACGGCCACAGTCACCGGCTCTGGCAAGCTGGCCAGCGGCAGCAGCACCTATGACAGCACCGACCTCCACTGGCTCAGCCGGATCATCTCTTCTGAGGCGAGAGGGGAGAGCCTGGCCGGCAAGATCGGCGTGGGCAACGTGGTGCTCAACCGGGTGGCCAGCAAGTCCTTCCCCAATACGGTCAAGGGCGTGGTCTTCGAGGTGAACAGCGGCGTCTACCAGTTTACCCCCGCCGCCAACGGCAGCATCCACGACAGTCCTACCGAGGAGAGCGTCATTGCCGCCAAGCTGGTGCTGGACGGCGCCAGCGCCGCCTCGGACGCCCTCTATTTCTTCAACCCGTCCAAAACCTCCGCCTCCTGGATCGTCCGCAACCGCACCTATCTGGTGACCATCGGCAATCACGCCTTCTACCGCTGAGCAGGGGAGAGAGGCCTGGCAAGGGCCGATCAGATACCTGTAAAGTAAATTGCTCATATATGTAAAGCACTAATACCTTACATATTTTGGTGGCAGAAAATGGAAAATTATAAGTAAAGCAAAGTCACTTGTCAAGCATCGAAAGATTGACAAGTGACTTTGCTTTACACTATTCCGGGATGACGTAGGCCCCGTTGGCGTAGCCGAACACATTGCCGAAGGAGACCACATACCAGCCCTGGTACTGATTCCAGATGGTGAGACTGGCGCCGTCATAGGCCCTGGCCAGGATGGCGGAGCTGGTACTGGGCCGCTCCCGGATGTTGAGGCTGCCCCAGGCCACATCCACCCTGCCCTTCCGGGGCGGCTGGGGCTCCAAAAAGGGCAGGCCGAAGTAGCGGGTGACGCTCTGACTGACAGAGCGGGCGATGGCGGCGATGTTGTTCTGAATCCAGGCCGCGTCCTCCGGATTGTCGTGGTAGGCGAACTCAATGAGCACCGCCGGAGCCCGGACCTTGACCACCTCGCCGATGGTGGTGGTGGGCAGGGCGCTCACCAGCTCGGGGTGGGGATAGATCTCCCGGAGCCCGGCGGCGATCAGCTCTGCCGCCCGCTGGCCCCGGGGAGAGCGGGGGTCATAATAGACGTCGCTTCCCTGAAGGGTGCCGGAGAGGGATTCCGGCGCGGCATTGGAGTGGAGAGCCAGGTGGAGGTCATACTGCCCCTCGTTGGAGGCCTGGATAATCTGAGCCGCCGTCATGTCCCGGCGGTTGCGGACAAAGGAGATCCCGCTGGCCCGGAAATAGGGCTCCATCGCGTTGGCGATGAGGTTCATGTACTGCTCCTCGTTGCCGCCGGTGATATAGGGGTTGAACTCCTGGGTGGAGGGGGAGAGATAGACCAGCGCCATAGGACTGCCTCCTGGTGGTGAGATAGTCCAGTCTATGCAGTCCTCCGGCGGACTGCCAAAATTTTCTTCTCTCCGGCGCAACAATTCCCCGGGAAAAACCGTGTAGATAGATAGAAGGGAACACACACCCGACCCAGAGAGGAGCGACTGAGATGAAACACAACTGGAAAATCATCCCCCTTCTGCTGGCCCTGCTGCTGACCCTTACCGCCTGCGGCGCGTCCGGAAGCTCTGCCTATGACAGCAAGTCAGCCGCATCTGAGCCCGCGGCTGCTGAGGACGCCGGCTACGGCTACTATGATTTGGCGGAGACGGAGGAGGCTGCTTCACAGGAGACTGCGGATAGAGGAGGCGGGCAGACAACGGGCAGCTACGCCCAGGCCCAGGTCAAACTGATCTACACAGCCGACCTGGAGATGGAGGTGCTGGACTTTGACGCCGCCGTGGACGGCCTCGATCAGCTGATTGAGGAGCTGGGCGGCTACTGCGAGAACTCCAACTTCTACAACTACGGCAGGAGCCGTTCAGCGGATTACACGGTGCGGGTGCCCAGCGAGCACTACCGGGCCTTTGTGGACGCCTGCTCCGACTGGGAAAACTGCCACCTGCGCAGCCGCAGCGAGGACGTCGAAAACGTGGGGGAGGCCTATTTTGACACTGAGACCCGGCTGGCCACCCTGCGCACCAAGATGGAGCGGCTCCAGGCCCTGCTGGCCCAGGCCACCGAGATGGAGGATATCATCACCATTGAGAGCGCTATCAGCGAGACGGAGTATCAGATCGAGCAGTATACCTCTGACCTCAACCGCTACGACAGCCTGATCGGCTACGCTACCATTCATCTCTATCTGGATGAGGTGTTGGATCTGACCGAGGAGGAGGAGATCGGTCTGGCGGACCGGCTGGGCCAGAACCTCCGCTGGGGCGCGGAGCGCTTCCTGGAGACTTTGGAGGATCTGCTCCTCTGGGCGGCCTACAACATCATCGGCATTGTGATCTTCCTGCTGCTGCTTGCGGCGGTGATCCTGGCAGTCCGCAGAGCCCGGAATAGGCGTAAAGTAAAACTCCCTTACCGTCAGACCAAACAGAAGCCGGAGCAGGACGGCCCGAAACCGGAGCAGTCTGAACAGCATACAAAGGAATAAAGGCCATCAAAAAAGGCAGCGGCCTGGGAGAACATCCCGGGCCGCTGCCCCTTTATAATTGATATTACTTTTGATGGAGCAGCCCCCACAACACGTCCGCCAGCTGTCCGAACTCAGCCAGCCCCAACTGCTCTCCACGGACGGTCTCCGGAAAGCCGCACTGGGCCAGGGCTCCGGCCAGCTGCTCCCGGTTCAGCTCGCCGCCGAAGCCGGTGGTGAGGCCGTTGAGCAGCTTTTTCCGCCGCTGGGCAAAGGAGGCCTGAATGGTGCGGAAGAGCAGCGCCTCATCCTGCACCTGGATAGGGGGCACGTCCAGGGGCTCCATCCGCAGCACGGCGGAGGTCACCTTGGGGGCGGGGAGGAAGCACTCCGGCGGCACCTCAAAGAGCAGCCGGCAGTCGGCGTGGTACTGGCAGAAGAGGGAGAAGGAGCCGTAGTCCGGCGTCCCCGGCCGGGCGCAGATCCGCCTGGCCACCTCCCGCTGGATCAGCACGGTGATGGACTGGAACAGCCCGCACTCCAGCAGCCGGGTGAGCACTGGGGTGGTGATGTTGTAGGGCAGATTGGCGCAGACCAGAGGCCGGTATCCCGCCAGCTTGTCTGACACCAGCCCGGCCAGATCCAGCTTCATAATATCCCCGGGGACAATCTCCACGTTGGGGTAGGGGGCCATGGTCTCTTCCAGAATGGGGAGCAGCTTCTGATCCAGTTCCACTGAGACCACCCTGCCCGCCCGCTGAGCCAGCTGAGCGGTGAGAGGGCCGATGCCGGGGCCGATCTCCAGCACACCGCAGCCGGCGTTCGCCTGGGCGGCGTCTGCGATCTCCTGGGGGATGGCCGGAACAATGAGAAAGTTCTGCCCCATGGACTTGGAGAACCGGAAGCCGTGGCGGCCCAGGAGGGCCTTGATTTGCCGTTCATCACACAGATTCATATGCCGCACCTCACAAAAACGATACCGTTATCATACCAGATCCGCCGGAGAAAGGGAAGTCTGCCGGCGGCAGAAAAATCTCCGGGCAGCGGCTGCTGTCCGGAGATTTGCTGTACTGGAAGGGCTCAGCCGTTGTCGCTCTCGATGATGTAGGCGACCACGTCCTGACGGCCGAAGGTGAGGCAGGTGCTGCGGGAGTTCATATAGAGATCCACGTCGTAGTTATCGATGGCGCCGCCGCAGTCGCCGGCAACGGCCATGCCGTAGACAAAACTGCCGTCAGCGGACATGATAAACATCTCGGTGCCGTAGGGGATGTACTTGGGGTCAACAGCGACCACACCCACCCGGGCCAGACGGCCGGTGGAGCAGAGGGCGCCGGGGCCTGCGGTGTAGGCGGTGGCCTCCAGGGTCAGGGTCTGGGAGAAGGAGTAGGTGTCGCCCTTGGAGGTGGTGAAGGTGCCTTCCTCGTCATCGATGTTGGTGATGTACTCGCTGGAGGTGCTCAGGCCGGTGGGACGCTCGAAGTGCACCTTGGTGCCGTAGGAGACCACCTCGTCCACGGGATCCACGACTACCGTCTTGACGGTCTCATAGCGGGGCTCGCTGCCCTCCAGCTGGATGACGCGGTAAGTAGTGGTGGTGCTGCCCTCCACACCCTCGGTAGTGACAGCCTCCTCGCCCCGATCCATATCGGGATCCGCCTGACGGACGGAGGAGAAGGGGATGGGAGTGCGCTCAGTGGTGTAGCTGACCACGGCGCGGGAGATCTCGATGGTGGCTCCTGCCTCAGGCTTGACGTCCAGCCCGGCGGAGACCTGGTCGTACTCACCCAGCTCGATGTTCAGGTGGGCCAGGATATCGGACACAGTATCCTGGGTGTCCGCCAGCATGGAGGTGGTCACGCCGTCGCAGAGGACGGTCACATACTGTCTGCGCGTGATGGACACGCTGACCACCTCACTGTCAGCAGAGGCGCTGACCAGATCCACATCGGAGTGATCCACACCCGCCTCGTCCAGAACCTGGGAGAGGTCGGTGGCATTGGAGGAGAGATGGTACTGACGCTCGCCGTCGCTGATCTCATAGTTGATCTTTGCGGTGGCGGGGATATTGCACACCATCAGGACGGCCAGCACAGTGGCAATGCAGGCCAGCAGCTGGAGCGTCGTCCGGAAGAGAGGGGAACATAATGCAGTGTTTCGGTGAGACATAATTACCTCCTAACCGAGCAGCAGAGCGGCATCAGTCACTCTTTTGCTCAGGACTGTAACTTTTGTAACCTCGTTCAACTACAGATAGTATACACCTCAAAATCGAGTTTGTCAATAAAAAGTTTGAGAATAAGCTTATTTTGAATTATGCTGACACAAAACCGGGATGATTTGGATAGAAGAATGTTGAAGAGGGACGAAAAAACGAATGAAGGAGTAACAATTAGTTACAAAATGAGAATAGGGAAAATTCAACTGGCGAGTCAAAACGAGGGAATGAGATGACCTTTGACGGAAATCGTCAAAATGCCCAAACTGACGCAAGGGCGAGAAAAGCTCCCTGCAAATCGCTTTCTGACAGCTTTCCGTAGCCCATGACATAAGTGGGCAGCCGCCGGAGGGCAGGTTCACATAAGAAATAGGCGTCCAGGGGGTACAATTTCACCCCCACCCCGGCGGCCTGACGGGTCAGTTGGGCCTGATCTGCGCTGCTGTGGACGGTCATCAGCAGGTGCAGTCCCGCCTCGCTGCCGGAAAAGGTGCACAGCCGATCCAGGCCCGCCTGGGTCACAGCCTGGGTCATGGCGGAGCAGCGGAGCTGATACCGGTTGCGGGTGCGGGCGATGTGCCGCTCCAGGTGTCCGCGCTCCATGAACAGTGCCAGGGTGTACTGCTCAAAGGAGGGCACAGTGGAGGAGTAAAAGGACAGCCGCTGCCGGTACCGCTCCAGCAGCTTGGGGGGCAGCACCATGTAGCTGATGCGCAGGGAGGGGGCCAGGCTCTTGGCGAAGGTGTTGAGATAGATCACCCGTCCCTCCCGATCCAGGCCCTGGAGGGCGGGGATGGGCCGTCCGGAGAAGCGGAACTCGCTGTCGTAGTCGTCCTCGATAATGTAGCGCTCCTCCCCCCGGCTGGCCCATTCCAGCAGCTCCCAGCGCCGGGAGACCGGCATGACGATGCCCAGGGGGAAGTGGTGGGAAGGGGTGACATGTACCACCCGGGCGCCGCTGGCTTCCAGCGCATCCACCCGCAGGCCCCGGCTGTCCAGGGGGATGGGGCAGACCTGGGCGCCGCTGGCGGTAAAGATCCGGGCGATCTTCTGATACCCCGGATCCTCCAGGGCGTAGCCCCCCTGGGGCCCCAGCAGCTGCACCAGCAATGTGGAGAGAAATTCGGAGCCTGCGCCCACAATCACCTGCTCCGGAGACACCTGAATGCCCCGGAACTGGTAGAGATGCCGGACGATGGCCCGGCGCAGCTCCGGCACCCCCTGGGGATGGGCGGCGGAGAGCAGCGCCTGGTCCCGGCTGGAGAGCACCTCCCGGCTCAGCTTGGCCCAGGTGGAGAAGGGGAAGCTGGCGGCGTCTCCGCCGGAGGTGGCAAAGTCATACCGGCAGGCAGGAGCCGGAGCCTCCGGCGCGGCGGGGACGGACTGGGGGAGGTCAGGGGCCTTGGAACCCAGAGCGGGCTGGGCCAGCACCGGCATTACAAAATAGCCCCGCCGGCTGCGGCTCTCCAGATAGCCCTCGGCCACCAGCTGGCTGTAGGCCCCCTCCACCGTCACCACGCTGATCTTCAGCTCGCTGGCCAGCTGCCGCTTGGAGGGGAGCTTTTCCCCGGCGGCCAGCCGTCCGGTCTGAATCTCTCCCCGGATGTACCGGTAGAGCTGCTGATAGAGGGGCTGGGTTCCCTCCGGCGTAAAGGGGAGCGAGAGCATGGCAGAGGCCTCCTGACCTTATCTGAAATGAGAAAAAATACTTTTCATATCAGTCCAGCGCTGGACACGAACAGCGCAAGTATAGTCACATCCTGTCGATTTGTCAAGTCAAACAGCTGTCATACCTCCGTTTTGGGCCCATATACTGGGGCCAAGAGGACAAAAAAGGAGGGACGAGCATGGAACGAGACGCTGCGGTGCGGGAGGCGGCAGCCATTTTGCCCAGGGAGCTGCGGCTGGCCCTGCTGGCCCGGCCGGACTGGGAGCAGAGCGGCTGGGAGGAGATCCGTCTCCGGGCGGGCCGGGGCCTCTCCTGCGCGGACAGCACCGGCCGGGAGACCCGAATCACCGGCCCCGGCGGCGAGGCGCTGCCGGTCTCCGGGGAGGATCTGCGCCTGACGGTGGAGCGGGCCACCAGGGCCTCCCTCCAGGGGGCGTCGGAAAAGCTGGCGGAGGGCTTTCTCCCTCTGCCGGGGGGCCACCGGCTGGGGCTGTGCGGCACCGCCGCCCTCCGGGAGGGGCAGGTGCTGGCCTTCCGCAGTCTCTCCTCCTTAAATATCCGCATCGCCTGTCCGGTGCCCGGGGTGGGGGAGGCGCTGCTGCCCCGACTGATGGCGGACGGCGTCTTTCAGAGCACTCTGATCTTGGCCCCGCCGGGGGAGGGGAAGACCACCCTGCTCCGGGATCTCATCCGCCTGCTGGGCCAGACGGGGATCCGTGTCGGCCTTGCGGATGAGCGGGGAGAGGTGGCCGCCCTGCGCCAGGGGGTGCCTCAGCTGGAGGTAGGGCCGCTGGCGGACGTGCTGGACGGCTGTCCCAAGGGGGAGGGGCTGCTGCTGCTGCTCCGGGCCATGGCCCCTCAGGTGCTGGCGGTGGACGAGATCACCCACCCCCGGGACGTCTCCGCCCTGTGCCAGGGGGCCAACTGCGGCACAGCCATCCTGGCCACCGCCCACGGCAGTTCCTTGGAGGAGCTGGCCAACCGCCCCCTTTACCGGCCGCTGCTGGAGGACAAGGTCTTTCGCCGGGTGATCACCATCGCCCGGGCGGAGGGCCGCCGGAGCTACCGGGCGGAGGAATTGCCATGACTGGCCTGGTGGGGGGCGTGCTGGTCACCGGCGCCGGCCTCTGGCTGGGCTGGAGCCGGTGCCGCTGGTATGGGGAGCGGGAGCGCGTCCTGTCCCAGCTGTGCTGTGATCTCCGCCGGATGGAGGCGGAGCTGGGGGAGCGGGAGACGGACACCGAGGCGCTGCTGACCCTGCTCTCGTCGGAGAACGGGGTGACCGCAGGTCTCTACCGCCGCTGCCTGGAGGGGCTGCGGGCGGGGGACGAGCGCTCCCTGGCCCAGCTCTGGAGCCGGGCGGTGGAGGAGAGCGAGCTGCCCCTGGGCCGGGGGGAGCAGGCGCTGCTGAACCGGGCGGGGCAGATTCTGGGCCGCTATACCGGCCGGGAGCAGGCGGCGCTGCTGGCAGGCCTCCGGCGGGAGCTGGAAGAGCTGCATCGGGAGGCCCGGGAGGAGGGCCGGCAGCAGGGTAGAACTGCCGTCGTGCTAGGGCTGACTCTGGGGCTCACCCTGGCCCTGGTGCTGGCCTAAAGCAAAGGAGAACGAAGGAGGAACGCAGAATGGATGTGGATCTGATCTTCCGCATTGCGGCGGTGGGCATTCTGGTGTCGGTGCTCAACCAGGTGCTGGCCCGGTCGGGCCGGGAGGAGCAGGCCACCATGGTCACCCTGGCGGGGCTGGTGGTGGTGCTGATGATGGTGGTGCAGCAGATCAGCGACCTGTTCCAGCTGGTCAAGGACCTCTTTGGCCTGTGAGCGGTACATGGGTGCTGCAGCTGGGTGCCATCGGCGTGGCGGGCACCCTCTGCGCCTTGACCATCCGGCGGCAGACCCCGGAGCTGGCCCTGGTGCTGGCCCTGGTCACCGGGGGATTGATTCTCTACGCCAGCCGGGAGGCCCTGTCCCAGGCAGTAGCGCTGCTGGAGCAGCTGGCCTCAGTGGCGGGGCTCTCGGAGGAGCTGCTCACCCCTCTGGTCAAGACGGTGGGTATCTCTATTCTGATCCGCCTTTCTTCCCAGCTCTGCCGGGACGGGGGGATGGACAGCGTGGCCGCCTTTCTGGAGCTGGCGGGCAGCCTGGCCGCCCTGGCAGTGGCGACCCCTCTGCTCCGGGCGGTGCTGGAGCTGCTGGAGGATTTGCTGTGAGGCGGCGGCGGGGACTGCTGACGCTCCTGCTGCTGCTGGTCTTGATACTGCCTGCCCGTGCCACTGAGACAGATCTGTGGGACAGGGTGGACACCCAGGCCCTGGAGGAGCAGGCGGAGAATTACCTGGAGACCGAGCTGACCCCGGACATTGACCTGGACGAGGGCTTATCCCAGCTGGGGGCCACCGCTCTGGAACAACTGGGCTCCCTGCTCACCCGGGCCACCCGGAGCGGCGGCCTGATTCTGGTGATCACCCTCTTCTGCGCCCTCATCCAGGCGGTCTGTCCGGAGACGGGACAGGGGATCGGGGCCGCCCGACTGGTGGCCGCCCTGGCGGTGACCGGCGTGGCCCTGAGCGACGTCAGCTCCCTGCTGGAGCTGGGCCGGGAGACGGTTGTAAGGCTATCTGACTTTACGAAGATCCTGATTCCGGTCATGACCACGGCGGCGGCGGCCAGCGGCTCGGTGACCGGGGCGGCGGCCCGGCAGATGGCCACCCTCTTTTGCTCCAACCTGCTGCTCAGCCTGATTGAGCGTGTGCTGATTCCCCTGATCTACCTTTATATCGCCGCCTGTGCCGGAGCGCTGGCCTCGGGCAGCCGGGGCGTACACGCCATTGCGGACTTTATCAAGTGGGGGACTCAGAGCCTGCTCACCTGGGTACTGACCCTCTTCACCCTCTATCTCAGCCTCAGCGGGGTCATCTCCGGGACGGCGGACCGGGCGGCAGTCAAGCTCACCCGGTTTGCCATCTCCGGCATGGTGCCGGTGGTGGGCGGCATCCTCTCCGACGCCACCGAGTCCGTCCTGGCCGGGGCGGGGCTGCTGCGCAGCGCCGTGGGCACCTTCGGCACCCTGGCGGTGCTGGCCTTCTGCCTGGTGCCCTTTCTGAAGCTGGGCATTCAATACCTATTATATAAGCTGGCCGCCGTCCTGGCTTCGGTGCTCACCGACAGCCCGGTGGCCAAGCTGGTAGGAGAGATCGGCGGGGCCTTCGGACTGATGCTGGGCATGGTTGGGGCCTCCGCCCTGGTCACCCTGATCTCGGTCATTATGACCATTGCAATGGCGGTGAGCTGAGATGGACATGCTGCGGGAATGGCTGATGGCGGTGCTGGCCGCCTCGTTTCTCACGGCGGCGGCCCAGGCGGTGATGCCGGAGGGGCCGGTGAAGAGCGTGGGCCGGCTGATCTGCGGGCTGCTGCTCTTTCTGGCAATCGCCCGGCCGGTACTGGGCATCCAGTACGCCTCTCTGGCGGCGGCAGTCCGGGACTACTCCGACCAGCTGACCGAGACCCAGGAGAGCCTGGAGAAGGCCAATCGGCAGCTGACGGAATCCATCATAGTCCAGGAGACCGCCACATATATTCAGGACAAGAGCTCAGAGCTGGGCCTGGACTGCCGGGCGGAGGTGACCTGGGACTGGTCCGGCCAGGTGCCGGTGCCCAGTGGGGTCACAGTTACTGGGGAGCTGACCGAGGCCCAGCGGGAGCGCTTCACCCAGGCCCTGACCCAGGACCTGGGGCTGGAGGCGGAACAGATTTGCTATGTCACATCAAATGAGGAGGCGCCATGAAGGTATCCTGGAATTCCGGCAGGCTGAAGCAGCTCTTTCAGCGCTACCAGGCGGTTTTACTGGTGCTGGCGGTGGGGCTGGCCCTGCTGCTCTGGCCCCAGGGGAGCGATACCGGGGAGGAGTCCCAGGCCCAGCCGGAGACCTCCGCTTCAGAATTCCAGGTGGAGGCCCTGGAGCAGCGTCTGGCCGCCGCCCTCTCTCAGATCCAGGGGGTGGGAGAGGCCACCGTGGTGCTCACCCTGGAGAGCGGTACCCGGCAGGTGCTGGCCACCGACCAGAAGGGGGAGGATCAGGAGACGGTGGTGGTCTCCGCCGGCTCCGGCCAGCAGCAGGCGGTCACTGTCCAGCAGATCAGTCCCAAATATCAGGGGGCGCTGGTGGTCTGCGAGGGCGGGGGCGACCCCAAGATCAAGCTACAGGTATTGCAGGCGGTGGAAGCCCTCACCGGACTGAATGCAAACCAAATATCCATCTGTGAAGGAACAGGAGGCAATCTGAGATGAAATTGTGGAAGCGAAATGCAGTTGTGGCGGCCATCGTCCTCTTTGTCTGCGTGGCGGTCTATCTGAACTGGTCCTATGATCAGGAGTCAGCCAGCGGCGTGGGCCAGGCGGAGTCCACCTCCATCTCCAACCAGGAGGGGAGCACCAAGACCCTGGGGGAGGCCGCCCTGGTGAGCTCCGGCACCCAGGAGGCGGAGGAGACCGCCGCCGAGACGGGAGACATCGTTCTGGACACCTGGGAGTCCCAGGAGCTCAACGAGGAGCCTCTGGCGGTGGACACGTCGGGGGAGGGGAGCGACTATTTCGCCACCGCCCGGCTCAGCCGGGAGGAGGCCCGCTCCAGCGCATTGTCCATCCTGCAGGACACGGTGGATGACCCGGAGGCCAGCGAGGCCGCCGTCAGCGCCGCCGCCGACAGCATCACCGCCATGGCCTCAGCCACCCTGGCGGAGTCCCAGATCGAGAATCTGGTCACCGCCAAGGGCTATCCCGAGTGCGTAGCCTTTATCGGGGAAAACAGCGTCAGCGTGGTGGTCTCCACCGAGACGGGCACCCTGGAAGGGGCGGATGTGGCCAAAATCACCGACATCGTCCTGGGAGAGACCGACTGCGCCGCCAGCGCCGTCAAGGTGGTGCTGGCTCAGTAAGATTAAGATAACACAAAAAACGTGCGAAGCCTGGGTAAATGTGCCAGGTTTCGCACGTTTTTATTAGTATGGATCAGGCATAGCCTCCGTTGATCATTTGACTGACGTAGAAGCAATAGCTGAAAGTAGCTGCCCCCTGGCTCCCTCCCCGAGGGAGCTGTCGCCGCAAGGCGACTGAGGGAGTCGCCCCCGGCGCAAACCAATACCTTGTAGAATGTACGCCAATATCAGAGAGGTTCTTTTGTCGACCCACTCTGGAAATTTGTGAAAGCCGGCGCAGGGGCGCACTCCCTCCGTCTGCCCTTCGGGCAGCCACCTCCCTCAAAGAGGGAGGCTTGGGCCGATGCAGAGATGAAATCTGCCCCGCGCAGCCTCCATCTTTTTCTTCCCCGCTTTTTCCGGCGAAAGGGTTTTCATTTTGCATAATCCGGTGTATAATGACGGAAATACTGTATATTGGGCAATTGCGCCGACCGCCCGATTCAGCGTTTCAGAAATAGAGTATGGAGGAGCGGGAATATGACAAGAAGTACTGCCCGTGAGATCGCGATTCGCCTGGCCTACGAGCTGGGCTATACCAACGAGAGCGCCCAGGAGCTGCTGGATCGCTTTCTGACCCCGGAGCATTTTGCGGAGCTGATGCAGGAGGACGAGCTGTACAGCAGCTATCCCGATGAGAAGCAGGAGGCCTATCTCCGGGCCCTGGTCACCGGCGTGGGCGCCCACGGGGCAGAGCTGGACGGCTACATCGAAAAGTACGCCATCGGCTGGCAGTTCGCCCGGATTCCCCGGGTGGCCGCCGCCATTATGCGGGTGGCCATGTACGAGCTGCTCTATATGCCGGAGACGCCCGCCGCCGTGGTCATCAACGAGGCGGTGAAGATCGCCAAGCACTATGAGGACGACAAGGTGGTCTCCTTCCTCAACGGCATTCTGGGCTCCTTCTACCGGGGAGAGCTTCCGGAGGAGGCCCACAAGTGATGCAGGCTGCCCTGGGCATCGATACCAGCAACTACACCACCTCCGCCGCCGTCTGCCGGGCAGACGGAACCGGCGCCAACGCGGGCAAGCTGCTGACGGTCAAGGAGGGGGAGCTGGGGCTCCGCC
>CAMELY010000003.1 GCA_945926565.1 uncultured Clostridia bacterium
GTTGATGAGCCCCGCCGCCGGGTAGACCACCAGGGAGGTACCGCCTACAATCAGGATATCCGCATTGCGGATATAGTTGATCGCCTTGTACATCACCGTGTCGTCCAGGCTTTCCTCATAGAGCACCACATCCGGCTTGATGATGCCGCCGCAGCTGCACCGTGGAACCCCCTGGCTGTTCACAATGGCCTCCGGGCCGTAGAATTTACCGCAGCTCTCACAGTAATTGCGCAGCACCGAGCCGTGAAGCTCCAGCACCTCTTTGCTGCCCGCTTTCTGGTGCAGGCCGTCGATATTCTGGGTGATGACCGCCTTCAGCTTGCCCGAGCGCTCCAGCTCGGCCAGCTTTTTATGGGCGTCGTTGGGCTGGGCCTCCAGGGGCAGCATTTTGTCCCGATAGAAGCGGTAAAAGCCCTCCGGCTTGCGGACAAAGTAGCTGTGGCTGAGAATGGTTTCCGGCGGCTCGCTGTAGTGCTGGTGGTACAGTCCGTCCACGCTGCGGAAATCCGGAACGCCGCTCTCGGTGGAAACGCCTGCGCCTCCGAAGAATACCACGTTATTGCTCTCGTCCAGCCAGCGCTGCAGCCGGTCGAGAGCTGCCCTGTAATCGTCCATAGGATCAGCTCCTCTCTGCTGTTTTGGGAAAAAACGGTTTGGATTCCAGATGTTTTCGGGATTCTACACCGAAGGTCGATGCTGAAATCTTATTATTTTATGAAAGATGCCCCGTTTTGGATTGACAAAACCGTCATTCCCCGATAAGATTATTATGAAACTTTTTTCGACTACATTCAACCTTTCTTTTTCAGCAATGGAGAATTCACTATGAAAAAATGTCCTGTCTGTGGTGTCGAGCACTCCGACATCGTCCCTGTCTGTTCCATCTGCGGCAGCTCTCTCGCCAATGCCGAGATTCTGCCGGATGCAAAGGCGCCCGCGGCGGCTGAGCCGGCAGAAGCCCCCGCTTCTGTTGAACCCCAGACTTCCAAGGCGGAGCCGCCTGTCCCGGAGTCTGATGCCGATTTCTCTCCGGAGGCAATCCAGGCTGCGGTCTCCTCTGTGGTCTCCTTCGCGGTGGAGCATGATAAGGATTCGCCTGCTGCATCGGCGGAGATCGACCCCTTTGACGATGACTCCCCCTTTGTAGAAAACGCCATGCGGGAGCGGAAAACCGCCAAGGCGGAGCCACCCAAGACTGCGCCTGACAGGTCCGGCGCATCCGGAAAGCAGGGCGGCGAGCAGAAAAATGAGAAGGCGGCCAAGGGCGCAGCGGCCCGCAGACCCGCCCCCAAAAAGCCTGCCGCTTCGAAGCGCCCTGAGCAGCCCAAGCCTCAGAGCCAGCCCAAGCCGGCGGACCCGGTGATTGACACCACCGCCGTGGCTGCCGCTTCCGCCCAGAAGGTGCAGGCTGCCAAGGACAACGCCGTGGCCGCCCGGCAGCGCAACGCCCAGGCGGAGGGGGAGAATCCCAACAGCTTCGACTGGAGCGAGCGCAAGCACAAGCGCAATCAGCCCAAGACCACCACGCCGGTGATCGCCGCCGTCTGCGCCCTGCTGGCTCTGCTCATTATCGCCATGGTGTTCCTGCTGGGCAAGATGATGACCGGCAACGAAAAGGACGGCCAGCAGCCCGGGGACAGCAGCCAGCCCGGGGTTGTCGACGATAACAATCCCGGCGGAGAGGATCAGCAGGATCAGAACGCGCCGGAGGACGAAAACCAGCCCGAGCAGCAGCCGGAGGACAGCACCCTGCCGGAGAATGATCCCAACGCTGAGGATCAGGGAGATGACGCTGACCCTGACGCCGCCGCCCGGGAAAATCAAGACGAGCAGGACGGCCAGAATGACCAGCAGACCCAGGAGGGGGAGGACAGCCAGCAGGCCGAAAACGGAGACAGCTCCGGCGATGAGAAGCCTGCGGAAAAGCCCGCCCTGCCTGAGATCACCGAGGTGAACGACACCGTCTACGCCACCGCCGCCGTCAACGTCCGGGACTATCCCAGCACGGACAACAGCACCGTCATCAACGTGCTCTCCAAGGGCCAGGCAGTGACCCGCACCGGCAAGACCGCCACCGGCTGGAGCCGGGTGAAGATCGGCGACACCGTGGGCTATGTCTCCAACAGCTACCTGTCTGCCTCCAAGGTGGATTCCGCCGCTGAGAACGACAGCAAGGAAGAGAACACGGCATACGCCACTGCCGGCGTCAATGTCCGGGAGACGCCCAACGGCACCGTCATCGGCACCCTGACCAAGGATCAGAAGGTGACCCTCACCGGCAAGAAGGAGGGTGGCTGGGTTCAGATCAAGACCGGCAGCCTCACCGGCTATGTCTACTCCAGCTATCTCTCCTCTGACAAGGGCGGCAGCAGCGATCAGACGGACGACAGCAAGCAGGACGACGTGAAGGTCACCGAGACCAACGACACCGTCTATGCCACTGCCGGCGTCAACGTCCGGGACTATCCCAGCTCCTCCACCGGCAAGGTGGTCGCCACCCTGACCCAGGGCCAGAAGGTCACCCGGATCGGCAAGACCGCCAACGGCTGGAGCAAGATCAAGACCGGCAGCGTCACCGGCTATGTCTACAGCGATTATCTGTCCACCTCCAAGGACGGCGGCAGCGGCAACAGCGGTGACAGCGGCAGCAACGGCAAGAATACCGGCTACATTCTGCCCGACAGTGCCACCAGAAACTACACCAAGAGCGAGCTCTCCGCTCTCTCCAGCTCCCAGCTCCGTCTGGCCCGGAACGAGATCTATGCCCGCCACGGCAGAAAGTTCAACGACAAGTCCCTCCAGGATTACTTCAACAACTGCTCCTGGTATTCCGGTACGGTGGATCCCGCCACCTTTGACGCCAATATCAACAGCTATCTCAACAGCTATGAGCTGGCTAACCTGAAGTTGATCAAAGAGGTGGAGGGCTGAGTCCCCCTGTTTCGAAACACAATCCCCCGACTGCAAGCATAGCAGCCGGGTGGTTGTGTTTTCCGGGGGTTACGGCAGAAAGAACAGACCCACGCTTGACGGGGAGCGGCGCAGAGCATAAAATGAAGGCAAGCTGAGATTATCGTCGCTTGTTCTGAAAGCCGACGATGCGGAGGAGATGTATTCTTATGAGTATAGAAGTGATCGGAGGCCTTCTGATCCCCTTTTTGGGGACAGCCCTGGGCTCCGCCTGTGTCTTTTTCCTGAAAAATTCCATGAGCGACCTGGTGCAGCGGAGCCTCACCGGCTTTGCCTCCGGCGTCATGGTGGCGGCCTCCATCTGGAGCCTGCTGATCCCTGCCATCGAGCAGGCGGAGGGGATGGGCAAATTGTCCTTTGTCCCCGCTGTGGTGGGCTTCTGGCTGGGCATGCTGTTTCTGCTGCTACTGGATCATGTGATCCCCCACCTGCACCGCAACAGCCAGGAGGCGGAGGGCCCCAGGAGCCAGCTCCAGCGCACCACCATGCTGGTGCTGGCAGTGACTTTACATAATATCCCGGAGGGCATGGCGGTGGGCGCCGTCTATGCCGGATATATGACGGGAAACGCTCAGATCTCCGCTGCGGGGGCGCTGGCCCTGTCGCTGGGCATCGCCATCCAGAACTTTCCGGAGGGGGCTATCCTCTCCATGCCCCTGCGGGCGGAGGGAGAGAGCAAGGCCAAGGCCTTTGCCAGCGGCGCCCTCTCCGGGGCGGTAGAGCCTCTGGGCGCCCTGCTGACCATTCTGGCGGCGGAGCTGGTGCTGCCGGTGCTGCCCTATCTGCTCAGCTTTGCCGCCGGGGCCATGCTCTATGTGGTGGTGGAGGAGCTGATCCCTGAGATGTCGGAGGGAGAGCACTCCAACGTGGGAACGGTTTTCTTTGCCCTTGGCTTCAGCATCATGATGATTCTGGACGTGGCTCTGGGGTAACAGACGAATCTGCGTGATCAAAACAGCCTGTCGGCCGAATTTCGGCTGACAGGCTGTCTGTGCGTTATGGGGATTGGACGGGAACTGCCTTATACCAGGTTCTGAGGAGTACCGGCGATGAACTGCTTCAAGTTCTCCACCACGATGACCGCCCGCTTCTGGAAGGCCTGCTGGCTGGCAAAGGCCACATGGGGGGTAACCACCACATGAGGCGCGCCGAAGAGGGGGTGGTCGGTGGGGACAGGGGGCTCCATCTCGAACACGTCGATACCGGCGCCCGCGATCTCGCCGTTTTTCAGGGCGGCGGCCAGGGCGGCGGAGTCCACCACCGGGCCCCGGGCGGTGTTGATGAGCAGGGCGGTGGGCTTCATCAGCTTCAGCTCCTTTTCACCGATCAGGCCGATGGTGGCGGGCGTCTGAGGCACATGGAGGGAGACAATGTCGCACTGGGGCAGCAGCTCCTCCAGGGTGTCCACAAAGGTGACGCCCTCCACGTCCTTCTTGGTGCGGCTCCAGGCCAGCACCTTACAGCCGAAGGCGTTGGCGATCCGGGCCACCCGCAGGCCGATGGCGCCGGCGCCCACAATGCCGAAGGTCTTGCCCTCCAGCTCAAAGCCCACCAGGCCGGCCTTGGTGCCGCCCTGGCGGCAGGCGGCATCACAGGGGAGAATATTTCGGGACAGGGCCACGGCGAAGCCGAAGACCAGGTCAGCTACCGCCACAGTGGAGTAGCCGGCGCAGTTGCAGACGGTGATGCCGTTCTGGTGGCAGTAGTCCACGTCCACATGGTCGGTGCCGGTGAAGGCCACGCAGATCATCTTCAGGTTGGGGCACTGGCTGATGACGCTCTTCCGGTAGGGGAAGTTGGAGAGAATGACAATGTCGGCGTCCTTGCTGCGCTCCACCAGAGTGGCCTCATCCTCCTTACGGTCGGGATAGGCAACCAGCTCCACGCCCTCGCCCAGGGCCTCCCGGGCCATGGAGAGCAGGGTTTCGTTGGGGATGCCCAGGGGCTCCAAGAACACAATTTTCATAAGTATGACCTCTTTTTCCGGCAGGAGTGCGCCCTGCCTGTTTTCTTCTGTCATTATACCAAAAAGGAAAATATTTGGAAAGCCGTCAGAGCAGGGATTTGGCAAATTCCCTCTGGGGTGTTGCCTCATAACCGTTTCTTGTTTATAATGTAAAACAGTGTGAATTTTGCCGGAAAGGGAGGCCGTCCTCATGGGCTGGGCCATTTATGATACCGTATCGGAAGAAACAGCTTCCATCCTCCGCTGTGTGGGGGACGGAAGCCCTCTCGTGCTGCCTGAGCGCATCGAGGGCTGCCCGGTGACCGCCCTGGGCTCCGACTGCTTTGGCGCCGGGCCGGGAGACGGCCGGGAGGGCCTGTTTTCCGTGCCGGAGCACGATCTGCCGCCGGTGAGCCGGACGGAGGGCAATCTCACCCGGGTCACTCTGCCGGACACGATTACAGAGATCGGAGACCGGGCCTTTGCCCGGTGCCGGGAGCTGAAGCGGCTGAACCTGCCTGCGGGGCTGCAAAAGCTGGGGGTGCGGGTATTTGACCAGTGCGGGGGCCTGGAGCATATCCGGATTCCTGAGGGAGTGACCCAGCTGCCGGACTATGCCTTTTCCAACTGCCGAAAGCTAACCCGGGTGAGTCTGCCCCGGCGACTGGAGACCATGGGCCATCACGCCTTTTACAACTGTGTGGCCTTGGAGGAACTGACCCTGCCGGACACCGTCACCTTTGTGGGGGGCGGCCTCTTTATGAACTGCAAGAATCTGTCCCGGCTGGTGCTGCCCATCGGCGTCAATATCAGCGTGCTGCTCTCCGACCTCACCAATGATCTGGATCTCACCGTCCGCTATCCCGACGGGGAGGCCCGGTTTTTCCTCCCCGGCTTTTCCTATGAGTACGAGGACATCAACGCTCCCCGGATGTGGCGCACCATCACCTACGGCTCCGGCCAGCTCTACCGGGAGTGCTTTTCCAGCCGGGATGTGGACTTTGACCTCTATGAGAGCTACTTCGACCTGGCGCTGAAGCAGGACTCGGTGGAGACCACCGTCCGCATCGCCTGGTACC
This sequence comes from uncultured Clostridia bacterium, assembly GCA_945926565.1. GTDB lineage: Bacteria > Bacillota > Clostridia > Oscillospirales > Oscillospiraceae > Onthomonas. The sequence continues at coordinate 5,995 of CAMELY010000003.1, forward strand.
GGCTCCGCTGGCCCTATGGCCTGGGCCATGGCCGGGAGATCTATTTGAAGCATATCCAGGCCCACGCCGGGGTGCTGATGCAGCTCCTGCTGGAGACGGACGACCTGGAGGGACTGGAGCTGCTGCTGGAACTGGCGGAGCTCTCTGCTGACCAGCTGGCTGCCCTCCGGGAGCAGGCCGAGGGGGCCGGCAAGGTGCGGTTTGTGGCCCGGCTGATGGAGACGGGCAGCGGCCTTGCCGGGGGCGCGGACAAGGAATTTGAGCTCTGAGAAAACGAGAGAGGACAACGATATGGTAGAACGGCTTTTTCAGGAATTCTCCCGCCTCCCCCAGGTGGAGGCCATCGCCCTGGGCGGCTCCCGGGCGGAGGAGCACTATGACGAGAAATCAGACTATGACGTGTATGTCTATGTGACCCATCCCATCCCGGAGGAGACCCGGAGAGAGATTCTGTCCCGGTACTGCTCCGTCCTGGAGATCGGCAACCACTTCTGGGAGTACGAGGACAACTGCACCCTGAATAACGGCGTGGACATTGACCTGCTCTGGCGGGATCTGGACGGCTTTGTGGCCGGAGTCTCGGCGGTGGTGGACGGGGGTCAGGCCTCCAACGGCTACACCACCTGCATGTGGCACAATCTGCGCACCTGCAAGGTGCTCTATGACCGGGACGGCCGGCTGACGGCGGCCCAGACCCGGTACCGCTGCCCCTATCCCGAGGTGCTGCGGCGGAACATCATCGACCGCAACCGCAGGCTGCTCCGGGGCTCCCTCCCCGCCTATGAGACCCAGATTGCAAAGGCGGTGCGCCGGGGGGATCAGGTCAGCATCAACCACCGGACGGCGGAATTTCTCGCCTCCTACTTTGACATCCTCTTCGCCCTGAACCGCCAGACCCACCCCGGGGAGAAGCGGCTGATGGCGCTGTGCCGGGAGCAGTGTGCGCTGCTGCCCGACGGCTTCGAGGAGAATCTCAGCGCTCTGTTCCGGGATCTCTTCGCCGCGCCGGAGCGGGTTGGGGGAGATCTGGATCGGATCATCACAGAGCTGGAACGGATACTGCCGTAAAGGAAATACGATGCACGAAAACCACGAAAAGCTGGACCGGCTGGGCCGGGCCATTCTCTCCTCCGCCCGGAACGAGATCTATCTGAATATGCGCTTTCTGGATATCGCCCTGTCCGGGCTGGACTACGCCATGAATCTGAATACCCCCACGGTGGGGACAGACGGCTTTTCCATCCAGTTCAACCCCCGGCACCTGATTGAGCTCTACCAGCAGGATCTGGTGCTATTGAACCGGGTCTACCTCCACATGCTGCTCCACTGCCTGCTCCGGCACCCGCTGAACCGGGAGGGCCGGGAGGAGGACCGGTGGAACCTGGCCTGTGACATCGCGGTGGAGTCCATTCTGGACTCCATCGACAACCGGTGCCTCAACCTGCTCCAGTCCAACCTCCGGGAGGACACCTATGCCGATCTGAAGGAGGAGGTGCCTGTCCTCACCGCCGAGGCGGTCTACCGTTGGCTGGGCCAGGAGAAGTGGGACTATGCCGCCCAGTTCGCCCTGATCCGGGAGTTTCGCCGGGATGATCACCGGTTCTGGCCCCCCGATGAACAGGACAACCGGAATCAGAACCAGCCGGAGAACCGGCCCGGCGAGGGGGAGGACGACTCCGACCGCCGTCAGGAGCTGGAGGACAAGTGGCGGCAGCTGAGCGAAAAGACTCAGACCAATCTGGAGACCTTTTTTGCCGACCACGGGGATCAGGCGGGGGACATTCTGCAGTCCCTCACCATCGAGAACCGGGAGCGGTACGACTACCGCCAGTTTCTCCGCCGGTTTGTCACCGCCCGGGAGGAGATGCGGGTGGATCAGGACACCTTTGACTACGCCTACTACGCCCTGGGCCTGGAGCTCTACGGGGACATTCCCCTCATCGAGCCATTGGAGTACCGGGAGAGCCGGAAGATCCGGGATTTTGTCATCGTGGTGGACACCTCCGACTCCTGCTCGGATGGGGTGATTCAGCGCTTTCTGGAGGAGACCCGGTCTGTTCTCTCGGCGGAGGAGCTGTTTTTCGAAAACGCCAATCTGCACATCATCCAGGCGGACGCCGGGGTGCAGATGGACACGGTGGTGCACTCCGCCCGGGAGCTGGAGGCTCTGTGTCAGGACTTCCGGGTGCGGGGCCTGGGAGGCACCGACTTCCGGCCTGCCTTCGACTATGTGAACCGGCTGGTGGAGGAGGGGGAGCTGACCGACCTCAAGGGGCTGCTCTACTTCACCGACGGCTTCGGCACCTTCCCGGAGCGCAAGCCGGACTACGACGTGGCCTTCGTCTTCTTCCGGGAGGACTACCAGGCGCCCGAGACGCCCCCTTGGGCCATCCGGGTGGTGCTGGGGCCGGAGGAACTGGAGGAGCTCCCCTCATGACTGCGGGACGGGAGGAAAAACGAATTTTTTTCCGAAAAGTCTTGACTGTCAAGCCCCTTGATACCATAAACTGAGGCCGGAAACAGAACAAGGGGGTCGGTTTTATGACAATCAAAGAGGCCGAGGAGCGCTCCGGCATGGCCCGGGCCAACATCCGGTTCTATGAGACGGAGGGCCTGCTCTCCCCGCTGCGGGAGGCCAACGGCTACCGGAATTATACAGAGGCGGATCTGGAACTGCTGCTGCGGATCAAACTGCTGCGGACGCTGGGCATCTCTCTGGAGGAGACCAAGTCTCTCAGCCAAGGGGAGGAGGAACTGGCCGACGCCCTGGACAAACGCCTGGTTCAGCTCAGTCGGGAGCAGGCGGAGCGGGTTCGGGCGGAGGCCGTTTGCCGCAGTATGCGGGAGGCCAATGTCCGGTTTGAGACGCTGGACGCCCAGCGCTATCTGGATGCCTTTACTTCCGGCCCGGAGCAGGTTCGGCCTGCCGCGGACGCTCTGGCGGCGGATCAGCTGCCCAAGGTGCGCTCCCCCTGGCGGCGGTATTTTGCAAGGAGCTTTGACCTGCTGCTCTGCGGCGCCCTTTGGAACGCAGTGCTCGGCCTGGGAATGAACATCAACGTCCTCAACCGGGCTGCCGGTTGGCAGATCGTGGACGGAGTGGTGGAGCTTGTGCTTTTGCTGCTGCTGGAGCCCCTGTTTCTCACCCTGCTGGGGGCTACCCCCGGCAAGTGGCTTCTGGGGCTGCGGATCACCGATCAGAATGACCAGCGACTCAGCTATCAGGCTGCCTTTACCCGAACCTGCTGGGTGCTGTGGAGGGGGCTGGGCTTTCAGATTGTCATCTACGATCTGGTGCGTCTCTGGAAGAGCTACAAGGCCTGCCAGGCCGGGGAGACGCTGGAGTGGGAGTATGAGTCCGACTCTGTCCTCACCCTCCGGGACGAGCGGCCCTGGCGGAACATAGCGATGGGGGCGGCCTTTGTCCTGGTGATCGGAGTTCAGGTTTTGACCGCCCGGATGGCCGGAATGCCCCGGAACCGGGGAGAAATCACGGTGGCGGAGTTCTGCGAGAACTATAACCGTCTGGCGGCGTACTATGAGGTGGAGACAGACTCTTCTCTGGACAGCCAGGGCAGCTGGCTGGCGGTAGAGCAGGAGAGCGGGGCCTTCGTGATTCACCTGGGCGGCGAGCTTGCCCCGCCGGAGTACCGCTTCACCGAGGAAGACGGCGCCATGACCGGGATGGCGTTTACCGTTACCCTGGAAAACAGTGATGTGTGGGCCCCGAGCTATCAGGACGAGATGACCCTGTCCGCCCTCTCCTTTGTGGGCGCCCAGGCGGACTGCCTGCCCCTGGACGGGGAGCTGGCGGCTTTGATCCGGCAGATCTCAGAGCACCCCTTTGAAGACGTTCAGGAGACCCTCCACGGCGTCACGGTCACCTGTGAGGTGGACTATTCCGGCTATTTTGATGCAGGTATGGGCGCCCTGATCCCGGAGGAGGACGCGGAGACGGCATACAGGTTCCATTTTTCGATGGAGCGGACGGACAGAACATAATGAGGGAGGCCCGCCGGTGAGCGGCCGGCGGTGTGAGCATACAACCAAAGGAGATTGCAGCAGCATGAATATCAAACAGGCGAAAGAACAGGTAAAGAACACGGTCAAGGCCTACCTGGCCAAGGACGAGCACGGACGCTGGCTGGTGCCGGTGGTGGCCCAGCGGCCCATCCTGCTCATGGGCCCTCCGGGGGTGGGCAAGACGGCCATCGCCCAGCAGGCGGCCCAGGAGTGTGGGGTGGCCCTGGTGAGCTACACCATGACCCACCACACCCGGCAGTCCGCCATCGGCCTGCCCAGCATCCACATCGCCTCCTATGGGGACAAGACCTTCCAGGTCACCGAGTACACCATGAGCGAGATCATCGCCAGTGTCTACCGGGCTATGGAGGAGACCGGGCTCAAGACCGGCATCCTCTTCCTGGACGAGGTGAACTGCGTCTCCGAGACCCTGGCTCCCGCCATGCTGCAGTTCCTCCAGTGCAAGACCTTCGGCGGCCACACCCTGCCTGAGGGATGGGTCATTGTGGCGGCGGGCAATCCCCCGGAGTACAACCGCTCTGTCCGGGACTTTGACATTGTCACTCTGGACCGGGTCCGGCGGCTGGACATCCAGGCGGCCTATCAGCCCTGGAAGGAGTACGCCTACCTCCGGCAGGTATCCCCGGTGATCATGGCCTATCTGGAGCTCAAGCCCCAGAACTTCTACAAGCTGGAGACCACGGTGGACGGCAAGCGGTTTGCCACCGCCCGGGGCTGGGAGGACCTGTCCCGGCTGATCACTGTCAGCCAGCAGCTGGAGCTGCCGGTGGACGAGGGGGTGGTGGCCCAGTATATCCAGTACCCCGCCATTGCCAAGGATTTCGCCAACTATTACGACCTCTATCTGAAATATCAGTCCGACTACGATGTGGAGGCGATCCTCTCCGGCCACCTGACGGAAAAGACGGTGAACCGGCTGCGCACCGCACCCTTTGACGAGCGGCTCTCCGCCCTGTCCCTGGTGCTGGACGGGCTGTTCCGCTCCTGTCGGGAGGCCAATGAGGCGGACGCCTATGTGACCGCCCTCCACCAGCGGCTCAAGGGGCTGATGGGCGCCCTGGAGACGGGCACCGTGGAGGAGGCTTTTGCCCCCGCCCTGGAGGGTCTGCGTCTGGTGCTGGAGGAGAAGCGCCGTTCCGGCCTGCTGGAGCCCGCCGAGGAGCTGCGGCTGAACCGGGTACTGGACACTTTGGAGGATTACCGCCAGCAGCTCCGCCGGGCGGAGCTGGAGGGGCGTGCCGCCGCTGATCGGGTGCGCACCTGGTTCCGGGCCGCTGTGGCGGAGCGGAAGGAGGCCATCCAGAACGGCTCTCTCCGGCTGGACCGGGCCTTCCGCCTCATCGAGACCGCCTTCGGCGAGGGTCAGGAGCTGGTTATCTTCCTCACCGAGCTGACCATGAACTACTATTCCATGAAGTTTATCACCGACAACGGCTGTGAGAAATTTTCCGGCTATAACCGGGAGCTGCTGCTGGGGGGGCGGCAGAAGTCCATTCTGGACGAGCTGAAGCAGTAAACGAAGAAATGCGCCCGGGCAGATGGGAGAAAATTAGCCTGTCTGTCCGGGAAAGGACTGTGCAGGATTTCGTTGACAGCCGGGGAGAAGAGGACTATCATAGACACAACTTAATCCACCGCATTGACGAGGAAGAGTAACGGAAGGGAACACCGCAGAGAGCTGCCGGCCGGTGTAAGGCAGCGTGAGAACTTTCGAGAAAATCACCTCTGAGCTTTTGGACTGAAAGCGGGTACGCCGGGTAAGTCCAGACGGCTGACAGCCGTTATCCTGTCACCCATTGACGGATGGGAGAGGGGCCGCTTTCGGGCGGCAAAAAGAGTGGTACCGCAGAGGTTATGCCTTTGTCTCTTTGTGAGGCAAGGGCATTTTTGCTTTTCCGGGACGGTGCGCAGATTGAGGAAAAGATAAAAGGAGTGTTTCCAACATGAACGCATTAAAAAAAGTCACCCAATTTGTCAGCAAGTATATGGCGCTGATCGTCATTGCTGTTGCGGCGCTGGCCCTGTTTGTTCCGCAGAGCGTCAGCTTTATCAAGACCAGCTATGTCAACACCCTGCTGGGCATTGTCATGTTCGGCATGGGCCTTACGTTGAAGCCCCACGACTTTCAAGTGGTGTTCAGCCGGCCCAAGGATGTGCTCATTGGCTGTGCCGCTCAGTTTACCATTATGCCTCTGCTGGCTTTCCTGCTGACCAAGGCGTTCCAGCTGCCGCCTGAGCTGGCAGTGGGCGTCATTCTGGTGGGTACCTGCCCCGGCGGCACCTCTTCCAATGTGATGACCTACCTCTCCAAGGGCGATGTGGCCCTGTCAGTGGGAATGACCGCCGTATCCACAGTGCTGGCGCCCTTCCTCACCCCGCTGATGACCTACTTTTATGCCGGACAGCGGGTAGATGTGGACATGGTGAGTATGTTCCTCTCTATCGTCAAGGTGGTCATTCTGCCGATTGCTCTGGGCTTTTTGGTCAACCACTTTTTCCACACCTTCACCGAGCGGGCTGTGGAGGTTCTGCCGCTGATTTCGACGACTGCGATTGTGGCCATTGTAGCTGCCGTGGTGTCCGCCAATTCTGCCAAAATCATGACCTCCGGTTTGCTCATTCTGGCAGTGGTGATCCTGCATAATGTGCTGGGCTATACCCTGGGCTACTGTGTGGGCAAAGCCCTCAAGCTGGACACCACCAAGTGCCGGGCAATCTCCATCGAGGTGGGTATGCAGAACTCCGGTCTTGCCACCTCGCTGGCTGCCGCCCACTTTGCACAATATCCCATGGCGACGATTCCCGGCGCGGTGTTCAGCGTTTGGCATAATGTCTCCGGCGCCGTTCTGGCCAACCTCTTCGTCCGTCAGTCGGAGAGAAAACAAAAGTGACCGGCATTCCGACAGAATGCAAAAAGACCGCCGCGCATCGGAGCTGCTCCGGTGCGCGGCGATTGTCTGATGGAGTAAATTTCAGCCCTCTGCGTCGGCCTCCAGCAGCCGCATGCCTGCGGTACCGGTGACCGGGAGGGAGAAGACGATGGCGTGAGCCAGACGGGCCTGCTCCATAATGGCCTTCATAATGGGGTTCTTGTCTCCCCGTTTGACCACCATAAAGATCATCTCCTTCTCCATGCCCAGGGAGAAGCCGAGAAACTGCTCCGCCCGCTCCATGCCGGTGCCCTTGGCGTGGATGATGGTGCCGCCGGGGGCGTGGGCGCTGCGGGCAGCGTCCATAATGACGTCGGTGCTGCCCTGGTCGGCGATGGTGACCAGCAGCTCATATTTCGTATCCTGCAAGACGGATTCCTCCCCTTTTTCAAACTCCTGTCCGGCGGTGAGAAAGAACAGGGTGTTTTTGCCCCCTACGCTGCTCAGCGGGACGAGAAAGGTGACACCGGTGCCGGGAATGTCGATGTTCAGCTTCTTCTGAAGACCCTGCCGGATGGGCTTCCAGCGCTCCCCGGTGACAAAGGAGAAGAACACCGTCTTCTCCGAGGCCTCCAGGCCCAGATAGTCCAGCACATCGCTGACGGCGGTGCCCCGGCCGGAGGTGGTGAGCATGATGTCAATACCCTGAGACTGGTAGAATCGGGTGAACTTTTTGGTCAGCTTCCGGTCGGTGATGGTCACCATGAGATGAAGTTCGCTCATGTCGCTTCCCCTCCCTTACAGTTCGATGATGGCGTCCTCGGCCAGATCAGCCAGGGCGGCGCAGACGGGAGCCGGGCGAAGCACCCGCCGGGCGGCCTGCCGCTTGCGCAGCTGATAGACCATGCCCAGAATCTGAATGGTGATGAGGGGCGTCATGGCCACCATGGCTACCACGCCAAAGGCGTCGGTGACGATATTGCCTCACACGGCGATACAGGCGCCCGGGGCGAAGGGGAGCAGGAAGGTGGTGGTCATGGGGCCGGAGGCCACGCCGCCGGAGTCAAAGGCCACTGCGGTGAAGATCTTGGGGACAAAGAAGGAGAGCCCCAGGGCCACAGTATAGCCGGGGATCAGGAACCAGAGGATGGAGATGCCGGTGAGCACCCGGATCATGGCCAGACCGATGGAGACGGCCACACCGATGGAGAGGCAGGCTCCCATGGCTCCGGCGGAGATGGCGCCGTTGGTGATCTCCTCCACCTGCCGGTTGAGCACATAGACGGCGGGCTCCGCCTTGACGATGAAGTAGCCGATGACCATACCGATGGGGATGATCATCCAGTTGTAGTCCAGCCCGGCTATCACCTGGCCCAGGTAGTTGCCGGCGGGCATAAAGCCCACGTTGGCGCCGGTGAGGAAGAGGACAAGGCCGATGTAGGTGTAGATCAGGCCCACGGCGATCTTGCCCAGCTGCCGCCGGGAGAGATGGAGGGCGATGATCTGATAGAGCCCAAAGAAGAGGACAATGGGCAGCAGAGACAGGGCGATCTCCTTGACGTAGGCGGGCAGCCCCTCCCGGAAGAGGGCCCAGAGGGCCACGGAATCCGAGATCTCCGGGATGGTGGGGGCCACATAGGCGCTGTCGCTGGGCTTGAAGATCATGCCCAGCAGCAGGACGGCCAGAATGGGCCCCACCGAGCACAGGGAGACCAGGCCGAAGCTGTCGTCCGAGGCGTTCCGGTCGGTACGGATGGCGGAGACGCCGACGCCCAGGGCCATAATGAAGGGGACGGTCATGGGGCCGGTGGTGACGCCGCCGGAGTCAAAGGCCACCGCCAGAAAGCTGGAGGGGACAAAAAGGGTCAATAAGAATACCAGCAGGTAGCAGCCGATGAGCAGCTTTGACAATGGAACGGCAAAGAGCATGCGCAGCAGGGCGATGACCAGGAAGATACCCACCCCGAGGGCCACCGCCAGAATCAGCGTCATATTGGGGATAGAGGGCACCTGATTGGCCAGCACCTGCAAATCGGGCTCAGAGATGGTGATGATAAAGCCCAGGACAAAGGCCACTAGAGCGACAATCCGGGGATTGCGGCTGCGGGAGAGGCTGCTGCCCACCCGTTCGCCCATGGGGGTCATGGACATCTCGGCGCCCAGAGTGAAGAACATCATGCCGACAATGAGCAGTACGCCGCCCAGCAGAAAGCAGAGCAAAATGCTGGGGGAGATGGGAGCGATGGTAAAGCTGAGCAGGATGACAATCCCCATGACCGGGAGCACCGCCTGGAGGGATTCCTTCAGCTTTTCCTGGAGCTTGGGCCAAACGGATCTCAAAGAAGAACCTCCCTTCTGATGGAAGGTCAGCGGCGGCTGACGTGCTTGAGGGCCAGCACCTGGAGCAGATAGTCCCAAGTGCGCTGCACCGAGGCGATCTCCAGCCGCTCCGCTGTGGTGTGGATATCCTGCATGTTGGGGCCGATGGAGACGGCGTCCATGCCGGGGAGCTTTTCCGACAGCAGTCCGCACTCCAGACCGGCGTGGATGGCCACCAGCTGGGGATCTGTGCCGGTGAGCTTGTGATAGACCCGGCAGAGATCCTCCCGGAGGGGGGAGTCCTTCCGGTACTCCCAGGGGGGATAGTCCCCGGCAAAGGAGACCGAGCCGCCCACGGCGGTAAGGGCCTGGGCCAGCTGCTCCTTCAGGGCGTCCTTGGCCGCGAGCACCGAGCTGCGCACGCTGAACCGGAGCTTCAGCTCCTCCGGCGTGGTGCGCACCACCCCCAGGTTGAGAGAGGTCTCCACCAGATCGGGAATGTCCCGGCTCATGGCCTGGACGCCGTTGGGCAGATACTGGATGAGCAGCAGCGCTTTCTGGGCGCAGTCCACCGTGAGTGCCTCATAGCTGCCCTGGCCCTGGGGGGTGAGATTCAGGGCCAGCTCAGGGTCAGTGTCGCCGTGCTGCTCCGCCAATGTTCTGCGGCAGCGATCCAGGGCGGCCACCAGGGCGGGGAGCAGCCGGGAGGAGAGGACAATCTGGGCCGAGGCCTCCCGGGGGATGGCGTTGTCCTTGTTGCCCCCCTCAAAGGAGACCAGGGAGAAGGAGAGCTGCCGGCCTAGCTCCACCAGCACCCAGTTGAGCACCCGGCAGGCGTTGGCCCGGTTCTTGTGGATCTCCACGCCGGAGTGTCCTCCGGTGAGCCGGTCGACGGAGATGGTGCACAGCTGTCCGGTGACCGTCTGACGATCCAGAGGCAGACGGCAGTCCACCCGGCAGCCGCCGGCGCAGCTGACCATGATCTGCCCCTCGTTCTCGCTGTCCAGGTTGAGCAGCTTGCGGCCCCGAAGCATGGACAGGTCGATGGCTGCGGCGCCCTCCATGCCCACCTCCTCGGAGACGGTGAGCACCGCCTCCAGCCGGGGATGGGCCAGACTGTCGTCGTCCAGCAGGGCGAGAATCATGGCCACGGCGATGCCGTCGTCGCCGCCTAAGGTGGTGCCCCGGGCGGTGACATAGCCGTCCTCCACCGAGAGCTCCAGTCCTTGGGCGGAGAAGTCAATGTTCCGGCCGGGCTCCTGCTCGCAGACCATGTCCAGATGGCCCTGGAGAATCACCGGCTCCTCCTGCTCGTAGCCGGGAGAGGCCTTTTTGATGAGAATGACATTGTTCAGGTGATCCCGGTAATACTCCAATCCCCGCTCCCGGGCGAAGGAGACCAGATAGTCCGCCAGCTTGCCCTCCTGGCCGGAGGGATGGGGGATGGAGCAGATGGTTTCAAAATAGGAAAAGACGGAGCGGGGCTCCAACTGGGATAAAACAGCCATGGGAGAGATCCTTTCTGATACGCTGGGTGAGAGGAACGCTGTGTTGGCTCAGAGACAGCAGAGCAGAGGATAGACAAATCCGCCCCGGCCGCCGGCGCAGCAGAGGGAGAGGCAGGAGCACATGAGATACATACCGCACAGCCGGGCGGCAGGGCCGCCGGAACAGAACTCCATGTTGACGTTCTGATAGTACTGCCCGCCCTGCTGGATGCGCTGAAAGGCCACCTGGTATTCCATGTTGCCCGGCTCCATCTGAACCGCCCGCTGCAGCTGCTGCAGGGCGAGAATCTTGTTGCCGAGACCGGAGTTGGCAAGACCCGAGAGATAGTACCACCGGGCGTTCCGATCCTTCTGCCCCATCCGCTCCAGGACGGCCAGGGCGTCGTCATAGCTCCCCACCTGGATGAAGTGGAGGGCCGCCTGGAAATCAGGGGAGTCGTTGTAGCTGTTATGGGTGGTCTGCTGCCGCTGCTGCTGATACCCGCCGAAGGGGTCGCCGTAGCCGAAAGGATTGCCGTATCCGGAGAAGGGGTCGGCATAGCCGGCGCCGGCGCCGCCGGCAGGGCCGGACTGAGCCTGCTGGCGCTGGTACTTCTGAGGGTTGTTGATCTGGTCGTAAGCGGCGTTGATCTCATTCATCTTTTTGGCCGCTTCCGGGTCGTTGGGATGCAGATCGGGGTGATACTGCTTGGCCAGACGGCGGTAGGCCTTTTTGATCTCGTCGGGCGAGGCGTCGTGAGATACCCCTAAGACCTGATACGGGTCTTGGATCATGTCGTGTGTTCCTCCTTGCGGGTGGTGCGGCCCTTCCGGTTCTCCCGGCGCTGTTGGTCGATGGCGTAGCGGGTCCACACCCCGGAGTAAAGTATATTGCGCAGCAGTCCCAAATCCTGCTCCAGAGGCAGCCGCTCAAAGGCGAGGGTGCAGTCTCCGATGAGCATGGTCAGGGCCTGAAAGGCGTCGAAGGGGCCATGGACGGCCTCAAAGGCGGAGATAGGGTTGTAGCGGCCCTTCCGGTCGTCCGCCTCCCGGTCCAGGGCGGCGTCCATGAGATAGATGAACTGTCCCAGATTCCGGCCCAGGCTTTGCAGGGTGTCTGTCCAGTGATCTGTCCGGACGGTGAACAGGGCGGCCATCAGGTCGCCGAAGCACCGGGAGGCCCCGTCCAGATCCGGGCTCTGTTCCCGCTCCAGGGCGGAGAGCCGGGCGAGACAGTTCTCAATGGCGTCGCACTGCTCCGGCCACTGGCCGCGGATCCGCTGATAGGCGGGCTCCAGGCTTTTGGCCACTGCCAGCTTGGCCGCGTTCCGGTCATCCTGCCAGTCGTCCAGGCAGTTGTAGTAGGCCAGGGCCACGTTGAGGTCGGCGGCGTAGTCGGTAAAGGAGGAGCAGTGCCAGTCCCGGGGCCGGATGGGGTGGGGCAGGCACCGGTTGCTGCCGCTGCGCTCCTCCGGCTCGTAGAGGGAGTCCAACAGCAGGGAGAGAAAGGTCATGTCATAGGTCAGCACCAGCCGGGCGTGCTGCCCGTGCCGCCGGCCGATGGCCCGGCAGAGGCCGCAGTAGGCGCTGCGATACCGCTCCAGCTCCTCCGGCTTGAGATTGGCCTGATCGGCCACTACATAGCCAAACAAAGGGTGGCCTCAGAGGTTGGCGGCCTGATAGATGGCCAGCATATCGGCGGTGTCGATGGGACGGAAGACGCCCACCTTCCGCTTGCCCTGCCAGGAGCAGCGCCGGGCCAGATCCTCCAGCACCTCGGGGGGCTGGACGCCGATCTGGTCGCTGAAGCGGACGGGCATGCCCAGCCGCTGCCAGTAGGCCTCAAAGCCGCTGATGGTGCGCTGGGCGGCGATCCTGTCGTCCGGCTCATCAATGTTCAGCACCTTCCGGCCCAGGCTGGCGAACCGGCCGGGATTCTGCCCGCAGACGTACTGGGCCCAGGAGGCCCACATGATGGAGAGGCTCTCGCCGTGGGCGATGTCAAATTTGGCGGAGAGCTCATGGCCCAGCTGGTGGACGGAGAAGTCCTTGCTGTGGCCCAGACCGGTCAGGTCGTTGTGGGAGAGGCTGCCACACCACATGATCTCGCTGCGGGCGTCATAGTTGTCCGGCTCCGCCATGGCCAGCAGACCCGCGTCCATCACGTCCCGGAGCAGGGCCTCGGCGATGGCGTCGGTGAGATAGTCGGTCTCCCCGTTGGAGATGTACCGCTCCAGGGTGTGCATCATAATGTCGGTGACGCCGCAGGCGGTCTGGCGGGGGGGCAGAGTGTAGGTCAGCTCGGGGTCCATAATGGCGAAGAGAGGCCGGTTGTAGGGGGTGCTCTTGCCCTTCTTCCAGCCGAGGGCCTCGTTGGTCAGCACGGCGGAGTCGCTGGTCTCGCTGCCGGCGGCGGCGATGGTCAGCACGCTGGCCATGGGAATCGCCCCGGTGACCTCCCGGCTGCCGTCAAAAAAGTCCCAGATCTGCCCGCCGCAGGCCAGGCTCATGGAGACGCCCTTCATGGTGTCCAGCACCGAGCCGCCGCCGACAGCCAGCAGGAAGTCGACGCCCTTGTCCCGGTAGTCGTCCGCCACCTGCTGGGCAAAGCTGAGCCGGGGATTGGGCTGGACGCCGCCCACGCAGTCATAGGCCAGACCGGCCGCCTCCAGAGAGGCCTTGACCCGGTCCAGTACGCCGTTTTTCACCACCGAGCCGCCGCCGTAGAGCACCAGCACATGGGTGCCCCCGGCCTCCCGGACGGCCTGACCCACCCGGTCGCAGGTCTTGGCTCCAAAGATCACTTTTGTGGGGCTGTAGAAGGTAAAGGAATTCAAAACGCAGCACCTCGCTCAGACAATTTATGGTTAAGCTCATTATATCGGAAAACGGAGAAAAAGCAAGCTGAGAGAGCCGGCCAGGCGGCTTCTTCGTTGACAGTCTCACCTCTGTGAGGTATACTATAGCATGCAAATATGAATATTTTGTGAGGAAATTCCATGGAAAAGCTGATCGATCAAATTTCTCATGTGCTGGCAGACGGCTTTGCCGCCGCCGGGTATGATCCCGCCCTGGGCAAGGCGGTGGTCTCCAACCGGCCCGACCTGTGCGAGTACCAGTGCAACGGCGCCATGGCCGGCGCCAAACAGTACCATAAGGCACCTTTTATGATCGCCCAGGCGGTGGTGGACGCCATCGGCCCGAACCCCATGTTCTCCAAGATGGAGATGGTGCGCCCCGGCTTCATCAATCTGGATCTGAGCCCCGCCTTCCTGGCCCAGCGGCTGACCGAGCTGGAGGCGGATCCCCTGCGGGGTGTGGAGCAGGCAAAGGAGCCTCTCACCATTGTGGTGGACTACGGCGGCCCCAACGTGGCAAAGCCCCTCCATGTGGGCCATCTTCGCTCCGCCATCATCGGCGAGAGCATCAAGCGCACCTGCCGTTTCCTGGGCCACAAGGTGATCGGCGACGTGCACCTGGGAGACTGGGGACTGCAGATGGGCCAGATCATCACCGAGCTTCACCAGCGCCAGCCCGACCTGCCCTATTTTGACCCGGACTTCGAGGGGGAGTATCCTGAGGAGCCCCCCTTCACCATCTCCGACCTGGAGCAGATCTATCCCGCCGCCAGCGCCCGGTGCAAGGTGGACGAGGAGTACCGCAAGGCGGCCCAAAACGCCACCTGGGAGCTCCAGTCCGGCCGCCGGGGCTACCGTGCCCTGTGGAAGCACATTGTCAACGTCTCGGTGGCCGACCTGAAGGCCAACTACCACAAGCTGAACGTGGACTTTGACCTGTGGTACGGCGAGAGCGACGCCCAGCCCTACATCCCCTCCATGGTGGAGGAGATGAAGGCCAAGGGCTATGCCTATCTCAGTGAGGGCGCCCTGGTGGTGGACGTCCAGGAGGAGAGCGACACCCGGGAGGTGCCCCCCTGCCTGATCCTCAAGTCCGACGGCGCCGCCCAGTATGAGACCACCGATCTCGCCACCATTGTCCAGCGCCAGCAGGATTTCCACCCCGACCGGATGATTTATCTCGCGGACAAGCGGCAGGAGCTACACTATGTCCGGGTGTTCCGCTGCGCCTACAAGACCGGTCTGCTGGACAAGGACAAGTGTAGCCTGGAGTATGTGGGCTTCGGCACCATGAACGGCAAGGACGGCCGGCCCTTCAAGACCCGGGAGGGGGGCGTGCTCCGGCTGGAGAGCCTGATCCAGAGCGTGGTGGATGCCGTCTATGAAAAGGTCATGTCCAACGGCGGCGTCAGCGAGGAGGAGGGGCAGGAGATTGCCCGGAAGGTGGCCATCGCCGCCATCAAGTACGGGGACCTCTCCAACCAGCCCTACAAGGACTATATCTTCGACATCGACAAGTTCACCGCCTTTGAGGGCAATACCGGCCCTTATATCATGTACACCATGGTGCGGATCAAGTCCATTCTCGCCAAGTATGCCGCCGCCTATCCCGACGCCCAGGCGGGTGAGATGATCGACCCCGCCAGCAAGAGTGAGACTGACCTGGCCCTGACCCTGTGCCGCTTCAACGAGGCGGTGTACGAGGCCTATGACCAGAAGGCCCCCAACCGGCTGTGCCGCTATATCTACGACCTGACCGGCGCTCTGAACCAGTTCTACGTGGAGCACAACATTATGAAGGAGCCGGACGCCGCCCGCCAGGCGGGGTATATCGCCCTCATTAAGCTGGTGCTCCATGTGCTGGAGACCGCCATCGACCTGCTGGGCTTCTCCGCCCCGGATCGGATGTAATCCGGCGAAAAATTCAGAATCATTTACTGCCCCGGACCTTCCGGGGCAGTCGATTTATGCAGGCAGCTGTGCTATACTGAGAAAAATTGGAAAAGGAGATGACAGCGATGGGTATTATGGACAGGTTCTTTTTCGGCGGTGGGTTTCAGATTATTTTTATGGTGATGCTCCTGCTGTTCCTCTGCATGTTTATCGCCACCTTTGTCCGGGCCATCGGCCAGTGGAACAAAAATAACCACTCTCCCCGGCTGACGGTGGAGGCCACGGTGGTCTCCCGCCGGAGCAATGTGACGCTCCATCAGCACCGGAACTGCGATATGGACGCCTCTATGGGAATTCAGAACACCAGAAGCACCACTTATTATGTCACCTTCCAGGTGGCCAGCGGCGACCGGATGGAGTTTGTTGTCACCGGTGGGGAGTACGGTATGCTGGTTGAGGGTGACAAAGGACAGCTCAGCTTTCAGGGAACCCGTTACCTGGGATTCCAGCGTCAGTGAGGAGAAATCTTTCTGAAAACCGGGCTTGATTTACGAAGAACAGATATTGTTCACAGTTTGTTCATATTTTTGACGAGGGAATCCGTTAAGATAACTCCATGTGAATGGAAGCAGGAGGGGATAACATGACAGAGCCGGAGCAGAAGCACAGTCCGCTGCAAAAGCGGTGGCTGGTGCTGACAGCCGTTGTTGTGCTTGCCCTGATTTTTTTGATTCCCTTTATCCGGGAGGGCGGCGCCCGGGTGGATACCACCGTCATGGTGGATACCGAGACCGCCTTTGTGGGAGAGATTCAGGAGACCGCCCAGGGACGGGGTCAGATTGATTCCGCCCAGAGCACCCCTGTTCGAACCCAGTACGCCGGAAAGATCGCCACTGTGGCGGTGGAAGAAGGCGACGTGGTGGAGCAGGGAGATATTCTGGCGGTCTATGACACAGATGAGCTGGAGGAGCAGGTCAACGAGCTGCTGGATGAGCTGGACGAGCTGGACAGCCAGATCGCCCAGGCGGACAAGAGCGGCTCCTCGTACATCACCGCGGAGGTCTCCGGCCTGGTGAAGTCCATCAGCGCCAAGCGGGGGGATGTGGTCACCAATGTGGTGGAGCGCCAGGGCGGCCTGATGGAGATCTCCACCGACGGAAGACTCAAGGTGGAGCTGGCCCTTCCGGCGGATACCGGGCTGGCGGTGGGGGAGCTGGTTGCCGTACAGATCGGAGCGCAGTCTGAGGAGGGCGTTGTGGTGCGCCTGGAGGAGCGGGAGGATCAAATCCTCGCCCAGATCACCTTTGACGACAGCCCGGACTACGCTCTGGGCGAGACAGCCCAGGTCTCCGATGAAGCGGGGGACAGCCTGGGCAGCGGAACGGTGGCCTCCAACAGCCCCTATCTGGTGCGGGGGGACTACGGCATCATCTCCAAGGTGGATGTGGAGGTGGGAGACGCCGTAGAGGAGGGCGATACCCTCTTTACCCGCATTGAGGCGGAGTACAACGCCGAGTATCTGGATCTGCTGGATCAGCGGATGGGCCTGATTGACCGGCTGTTTGACCTCCAGGAGTTTATGAAGGATCCCCTGCTGCTGGCAGACGGACATGGCATTGTCTCTGAGCTGCAGTTGGAGGAGGGCAAGACGGTGGAGGCAGAGGACAAGGCGTGCAGTCTGATCTCCACGGATACCTTCACCCTCAGCGTGGATATCGCAGAGACGGACATCGGCCGGGTGCGCACCGGACAGCGGGTGCAGCTGAAGTTTGACGCATTTTCGGATGCAATTTACTGGGGCCGGGTGGAAAAAGTTTCCTCCCTGGGCAAGCAGGTGGGCGGTTTGACCGCCTACGCTGTGACCATCTCCCTCAAAGGAGCGGAGGGGCTGAAGGTGGCCATGAGCGCCGACGCCACCATTATCCTGGCCAGTGCCGGCGACGCCCTGCTGGTGCCGGTGCGGGCGGTACAGACCCAGGAGGACGGCTCCGAGGCGGTGGAGATCAGCTATGGCGACGGCCTGACCCGGGTCTGCAAGGTGGAGACCGGCCTGCGGAACGAGGACTATGTCCAGATTCTCAGCGGCGTCCAGGAGGGCGAAGAGGTGGTTGTGGCCTCCCGGGTGGTGGAGACCAAGGTGTTCTCCCTGTTCAACTATGAGTGGGTCATCGACCAGGACGAGGAGCCGGAAGCACCGGACTCCGGAGCGGCTTCTGAATGAAAAAACGCCCTCTGACCGACACGGATCGGCAGAGGGCGTAGATTTTGCTGTCGTTCAGGATTTGTTCAGGTGCCGCTCGATATATTTGGGCACCTCCTGGAGGGGCATATCCAGGGCGGTGGCCAGCTCGCCGAAGAGCAGGCTCTCCGCCTTTTTCAGCACGGTGGTGTCGCTGACGCCCGCCCGCTTGTCCTGACGGCTTCTGCGCTGCTGCTCCTGGTAGAGGGCTTTGGTCAGGCTGGCCAGTTGGTAGCTGTCCCCGGACTTCAAAATGGCGGTGCTCCGGAGCTTTTGGTCGTTCAGATTTTCAAAGACTGCCGGGGCCACATGGGGGAGCTGGTCGATCAGCTCACAGGCCTGCTGGGCAGTCATCACCGGGCGGATTTTTACCCGCTGGCTGTCCTTAGGGGTGTAAAAGGTAGCGTCGCTGAGGTAGAGCGGGCAGAGCACATAATAGCTGCCCGGCAGTCCCTCCAGCCGGGTTTCCCCTTCAATCCGACAGACGCCCGCTGTCTCATGCATGACCAGCGATCCAATTTCCATCATCATTTTATCCTCCTCTCAAAGAGCCGATTTCTGCCAATTCTATCTTATAGGATACCAGATTTTTTGCTCCGGCATAAGAAAAACTTCCTGCGCTTTTTGAACAAAAAGAGACAGAACTGTGCTGTGCAGAAGGCACAAATCGGTTTCAGTGGCACAAAAAGTTCTTACATTTGCCGAACTGGATCTGCTAAAATGAAAGACAGCAGGGGAGAAAACTCCTCGCGTCAAAGGAGGATATTGGAATGAAGCGGATTCAATTTGCCTGTCTGTCTCAGACCATTCGATTTGAGCGCAACGAGAAGCTGGAACGGGAGGAAGGTGTTGCCCTGGCCCTGGAGGAGCGGGAGCGGTATCTGAAGCGGCTGGATCAGATCGGAACCGTCTACCATGTGGATCGGAAGGAGCAGCTGGAGGACGGCACCCCCATCCTGGTCATCCGGCGGCAGTACAACAGCTATCCGGTGGGCAGCTATCTGGAC
The DNA here is from genome assembly GCA_945926565.1 of uncultured Clostridia bacterium. GTDB lineage: Bacteria > Bacillota > Clostridia > Oscillospirales > Oscillospiraceae > Onthomonas. Next base: position 24,712 of record CAMELY010000003.1, read on the forward strand.
TGATACATTTATTGAACTGAAAAACACGGCCCGAAACGCCTGAAAAGACGTTTCGGGCCGTGTTGTTTGTTGGAACAGGATATGTCCTGCGGCTTGAAGCTATGCCATTTGGTAAAAGACGGCGGCAAAAATGCCGGAGAGCGCCAGACAGACGAGGCCGATGTGCAGCATGACCCACTTGGCGGCGGAGCCGCCGGTTTCCTTCTGCTTTGCCTGCTTTTCTGTGCAGTAGGTGAAGTAGTCCTTCCGGTCGGCAAAACGCTCTTTGCGGAAGGAGAACAGGCGCAGCAGGGTGTATCCCAGAAACTGGATGCCGTAGAAATTGCCTGCCTCCGCGATCTAGGTCAGGATCCCGAAACCCAGATAGAGCACCGCGGAGAGGAAAAAGCCGTCGCTGATATACTGCACCAGATGGGCGGATCCGGTTCCGCCGTTTTCGGCCTCAAAGGAGATGCAGAGCAGGGCGATGATTAGGGCCAGGGCGGCTGCGCCCAGGTATGCCGGCCAGCGTCGCTTTTCCTTCATTGTCCCTCCCGCTCCCTGCGATACCGCTCAAACTCCGGCGTATTGCAGCTGACAAAGTGGCCGGGGGACACCTCCCGCAGCGTGGGCTGCTCCTGGG
>CAMELY010000004.1 GCA_945926565.1 uncultured Clostridia bacterium
AGAAGTTCCACGGCCTCACCGACAAGGAGCTGCGCTACCGCCAGCGGTATGTGGATCTGATCGTCAACCCCGACGTGAAGGACACCTTTATCAAGCGCAGCCAGATCATGCGGGAGCTGCGCTCCTTCCTGGACGGCCGGGGCTTCCTGGAGGTGGACACCCCCATCCTCACCCCCTTTGAGATCGGCGCCTCCGCCCGTCCCTTCTACACCCACCACAACACCCTGGACATGGACATGGTGCTGCGCATTGAGACCGAGCTGTATCTGAAGCGGCTCATCGTGGGCGGCCTGGAGCGGGTCTATGAGGTGGGCCGCATCTTCCGCAACGAGGGCATGGATCCCAAGCACAACCCGGAGTTCACCACTATTGAGCTCTACCAGGCCTACACCGACTTCCACGGCATGATGGACCTGGTGGAGGACATGATGAAGGAGGTCGCCCAGAAGGTCTGCGGCTCTCTGGTCATCCCCTATCAGGGCCATGAGATCGACCTGGGCCACTGGGAGCGGCTGACCATGGTGGAGGCGGTGAAGAAGTACTCCGGCGTGGACTTCAACGACTGGAAGACGGACGAGGACGCCATCGCCTGCGCCAAGGCGCACGAGGTGGAGCTGCCCGAGGTGCCCACCAAGGGCGCCATTCTGGCCGAGTTCTTCGACGCCTATGTGGAGGATAAGCTGATCCAGCCCACCTTTATCTATGACTACCCGGTGGAGATCAGCCCCCTGGCCAAGCGCAAGCCGGACGATCCCGCCTTTACCGAGCGGTTTGAGTATTTTATCAATGCCACTGAGTTCGGCAACGCCTTCTCTGAGCTGAATGACCCCATCGACCAGCGGGGCCGTTTTGAGCGGCAGGTGGCCGAGCGCAAGGCTCTGGATCCCGACAGCCGGGCCCAGGTGGACTACGACTTTATCAACGCCCTGGAATATGGTATGCCCCCCACCGGCGGTCTGGGCTTCGGCGTGGACCGGCTGGTCATGCTGCTCACCAACAGCGACTCCATCCGGGACGTGCTGCTGTTCCCGACCATGAAGCCTCAGGAATAACCCTTTCGGCATAGCGGATGCTTCCGCTATGCCTTTTCCCTTTTCTGTCTCCCAACTTCTGCCGCGAGGTGACCTGCCGTGAAGCCAAAGATTGAAGTGATTACCAGCCGCTCCAACCCCCTCGTCACCCAGATCCGCCGTCTGGAAAAGGATCGGGCCTACCGCCGGGAGTCGGGGCTCTGCCTCTGCGACGGGACGAAGCTGTTCCAGGAGGCCCTGCGGTGGCAGGCCCCGGTCCGCACCGTCCTCTTCACCCCGGATCAGACCCCGGAGGAGCTCCCCGCCGGGGTCCGGGCGGTGCAGGTGCCGGAGAGCCTCATGTCCGCCCTCTCCCCCGCCAAGACTCCCCAGGGCGTCCTCTTTCTCTGCCGCCGGCCCCAGGCCGCTCTGCCCCAGGCCCTGACCGGGAGGCGGTATCTCATCCTGGACGGCCTCCAGGATCCGGGCAACGTGGGCACCATCTGGCGCACTGCCGACGCCTTCGGGGCGGACGGCCTGTTTCTCACCCACCACTGCGCCGACCCCTGGCACTGGAAGACCATCCGGGCCACCATGGGGGCCGCCTTCCGGCTGCCGGTGTGGGAGGCAAATCCCGGGGAGATCGCCGCCCTACTGCAGGCGGGCAATATCCCCCTCTACGGCACCGCCCTCCGGGCGGACACCGCAGATCTGCGCAGCCATGATGGCGGCCCCGCCGCCGTGGTCATCGGCAGCGAGGGCCAGGGCATCTCGGAGGAGATGCTCTCCCTCTGCCGCCAGACCTGGAAGATTCCCATGGAAAGCAAGTGCGAGTCCCTCAACGCCGCCGCCGCTGCCGCCGTGGTGCTGTGGGAGCTCTACCGCTAAAGAGGAGGTGTTCTGAATGCTGACCTCGGTCAAATACTGGCTGTGGCTCACCAGCCGGCTGGACCCGGCGGCGGCCTGGCAGGTCTTCTGTCACTTCGGCTCTCCGGAAAAGGCCTATTTCTCCGACCCCGGGGAGTACAGCCGGATTGAGGGCCTCTCGCCCCAGCAGCAGAAGCTGCTGGAGGACAAGTCGGTCACCTATGCCGAGCAGATTCTGGCCCGCTGTGACAGCCGGAACATCCGCATCCTCACCTTCTCCGACACCGATTTTCCCGAGCGGCTACGGAATATTGAGGTGCCGCCCCTGGTACTCTATCTCCGGGGCCGGATGCTCCGGTTTGACGACCGGGCGGTGATCGCCATGGCGGGCACCCGCAAGGCCACCCTCTACGGCACCCAGACCGCCTACACCTTCGCGAAGGAGCTGACCCGGGGCGGCGCTCTGGTAGCCACCGGCATTGTGGCCGGCTGCGACGCCAGCGCTCTCCAGGGCGCCCTGTCTGCCGGCGGGCCGCTGGTCTGCGTGGTGGCGGGCGGCGTGGATGTGCCCTATACGGACACCCCCGCCGGGCACAGTCTGCTGGAGGAGATCGCCGGCCGGGGCGCCGTCCTCAGCGAGGCCCCTCCGGGCACCGGTCACAAGGGCGCCCTCTTCCGCCGCCGGAACGCCATCCTCACCGGCCTGTCTGTGGGGCTGCTCTGCATTGAGGCGGGCAGCCGCAGCGGCACCCTGGGGGTGGCGGAGCTGGCCAACGAGCAGGGCAAGGAGGTCTTTGCCATCCCCGCCAATCTGGGGGCCAAGGCCTCCCTGGGCACCAACGATCTGCTGCGCCAGGGGCTGGCCCGGCCGGTGCTGACGGCAGAGGACATCCTCTCCCACTTCTCTTATCTCCTCCCCCGGGCCCAGGCGGCCCAGGCAGACTGCACCCGCTGGAGGCTGGTGCGCTGCCCCGCCGCGCCGGAAAAGCGGGCTCCCAAAGCCCAGCCGGAGCCGGAGTCCGCCCCTGCCGACCCCGCCCCGGACAAGGCTCCGTCCGCTTCCGTTTCGGAGATTTCTCCGGAAAAAAAGGTTGACACCGGCCGGGACAGCGGCTATATTGAATTACTAGATGCCTCCGGCCGGTGGTCGGAGCAAGAGCGTACCCTGTTAAAGGCCCTGGTTCCCGGCCCCGCCACGGTGGAGACTTTGATCGCCGCAACCGGCAGTTCCGCCGGTCTGGTGGCCGCCACACTGACCATGCTGGCTGTGACCGGCGCCGTCCGGGAGCTGCCCGGTGGACGGTTCCAGCTGGTGCCGGAGGAGCTGGCCTGACAGGAAAACAGAAATCAGCAAGCTATCGGAGGCTTTCCAAGTATGGCGAAAACCGATTTGGTGATTGTAGAGTCCCCCGCCAAGGCGAAGACCATTGGCAAATATTTAGGCCCGGGCTACCAGGTGAAGGCCTCCATGGGCCACATCCGGGATCTGCCCAAGAGCAAGCTGGGGGTGGACATTCCCGCCGGCTTTGTCCCGGATTACCAGCCGATTAAAGGTAAGGAAGAGACGATTGACGAGCTGACCCGGGCCGCGAAAAAGAGCGGCAAGGTCTATCTCGCCACCGACCCGGATCGCGAGGGCGAGGCCATCTCCTGGCACCTCAAGGAGCTGCTGGGCATTCCCGACGACAAGACCTACCGGGTCACCTTTAATGAGATCACCAAAAAGGTGGTCAACGACTCCATCCAGCATCCCCGGGCCATCGACCAGGATCTGGTGGACGCCCAGCAGGCCCGGCGCATTCTCGACCGCATCGTGGGCTATCAGCTCTCCCCCCTGCTCTGGCGGAAGATCCGCCGGGGCCTCTCCGCCGGCCGTGTCCAGTCGGTGGCCACCCGGCTGGTGGTGGATCGGGAGAACGAGATCCGGGCCTTTGTCCCCCAGGAGTACTGGTCCATCGACGTGACCCTGAACCGGATTGCCCCCCGCATCGGTCAGTTCAAGGCCCATTACCACGGCGAGGGCAAGAAAAAGGCGGAGCTGGGCAGCGAGGAGGAGGTCAACCGCATTCTGGAGGATATCCGGGTGCAGCCCTTTGTGGTCTCCGCCGTCAACCGCAAGGAGAAGCAGCGCCAGCCGGCGCCCCCCTTCACCACCTCCACCCTCCAGCAGGAGGCCAGCCGCAAGCTGAACATGACTCCCCGCCGCACCATGTCCATCGCCCAGCAGCTCTATGAGGGCGTGGACATCGAGGGCGAGGGCACTGTGGGTCTGATCACCTATATGCGTACCGACTCCCTGCGCCTCTCCGACGAGGCGGTGGAGGCCGCCCGCTCCTTCCTCTCCGCCCGGTACGGCAAGGAATACGTCCCCGCCCAGCCCCGGGTCTATAAGACCAAGGCCGGGGCCCAGGACGCCCACGAGGCCATCCGTCCTACCAACGTGGCCCTCACCCCGGAGGCAGTCCGGGGCAGCCTGACGGCGGAGCAGCTGCGGTTGTACAAGCTGATCTGGAGCCGTTTTCTGGCCTGCCAGATGTCCAACGCCGTCTTTGACAGCGTCTCCATCGACGTGCTCTCCGGCACCCACCTGTTCCGGGCCACCCACTCCGCCCTCAAGTTCTCCGGCTTTACCGCCGTGTATGTGGAGGGCAAGGACGAGGGGGAGGAGGCCATGGGCTCTCCCCTGCCCGACCTCCAGGAGAACGAGGAGGTCAAGCTGGCGGACACGGACAAGGCCCAGCACTTTACTCAGCCTCCCGCCCGGTTCACCGAGGCCGCCCTCATCAAGCTGCTGGAGGAGAAGGGCATTGGCCGTCCCTCTACCTACGCTCCCACCGTGTCCACCATTCTGGATCGGGAGTATGTGGTAAAAGAGGGCAAGGCCCTGCGTCCCACCCCCCTGGGCGAGGTGGTCAACGGGCTGATGATGGATAAATTCACCGACATTGTGGATCCCGCCTTCACCGCCAAGATGGAGGAGAGCCTGGACAGCGTGGAGGCCGGCCGGGAGTACTGGAAGGACGTGCTGGCCAAGTTCTACGGCAGCTTTTCCGCCGAGCTGGAGAAGGCGGAGCAGGAGCTGGACGGAGAGCGGATTAAGGTGCCGGACGAGGAGTCCGACGAGGTCTGCGACGTCTGCGGCCGCAAGATGGTGATCAAATCGGGCCGGTTCGGCCGGTTTTTGGCCTGTCCCGGCTATCCGGAGTGCACCTTTACCAAGCCGCTGGTCATCGAGATGCCGGGCAAGTGCCCCAAGTGCGGCAGCCGGATTCTGAAAAAGACCAGCCGCAACGGCTACACCTACTACGGCTGCGAGCGCAACCGGGTGGTCTCGGGGGAGCCCTGCGACTTTATGACCTGGGATGTGCCGGTGAAGGAGAACTGCCCGGTCTGCGGACAGACCATGTTCAAGCTCTCCGGCCGGGGCTTCAAAAAGCCCTTCTGCATCAATGAGAAGTGCCCCAACTTCCTCCCGGAGGATCAGCGGGGCTACCGCAAGAAAAAGACCGAGACCCAGGAGGGGACGGCGGACGCCGCCCAGGGTCAGGCTCCGGAGACGGAGGACAAGAAGGTCCCCGCCTCTAAGGGCCGGAAGGCCGCGGCCAAAAAGCCCGCCGCCAAGACTCCCGCCAAGGGCAAGGCCGCGTCCAAGAGCAAGGCGGCCCCGAAAAAGGCGGCGGACAAGCCCAAGCGGGAGCGGACGCCCGCCCAGATCGCCGCCTTTGAAAAGGCCCGGGCCGCTCTGGCCGCCAAGAAGGCCGCGGAACAGGCGGCAAAAGAAGGAGGCAACGGCTGATGCAACCTGTCACCGTCATCGGCGCGGGCCTGGCCGGCTGCGAGGCCGCCTGGCAGCTGGCCCAGCGGGGCATTCCCGTCACCCTCTACGAGATGAAGCCCGCCAAGCGCACCCCCGCCCATCAGAGCGACGACTTCGCTGAGCTGGTCTGCTCCAACTCTCTGCGGGCCAACAATGTGGAAAACGCCGTGGGCCTGCTGAAAGAGGAGATGCGGCGGTGCGGCTCCCTGATTCTGGCCTGCGCTGACCGGCATCAGGTGCCGGCAGGAGGCGCCCTGGCGGTGGATCGCTACGGCTTTTCCGGGGCGGTCACCCAGGCCATCCGGGCGCATCCCCTCATCACGGTGGTGGAGCGGGAGCTGACAGAGCTTCCGGAGGAGGGCCAGGTGATCATCGCCTCCGGCCCTCTCACCTCGGAGCCCCTGGCGAAGGAGATCACCCGCCGGTTCCCCGGCCGCAACGACCTCCACTTCTTTGACGCTGTGGCTCCCCTGGTCAGCTTTGAGAGCATTGACATGGACAAGGCCTGGTTTGGCTCCCGGTACGACAAGGGGACAGCGGACTACATCAACTGCCCCATGACCCGGGAGGAATACGACGCTTTCTGGACAGAGCTCTGCTCCGCCCGGGAGGCCCAGCTCCACGGCTTTGAGGACAGCAGCGTCTTTGAGGGCTGCATGCCGGTGGAGGTCATGGCCCGCCGGGGCCACGACACTCTGTGCTACGGGCCCCTCAAGCCGGTGGGCCTGGTGGATCCCCGGCGGCCGGACTTCCGGCCCTATGCCGTGGTGCAGCTGCGTAAGGACAACGCCCTGGGCACCGTCTACAACATTGTGGGCTTCCAGACCCACCTGGCCTGGCCGGAGCAGAAGCGGGTCTTCTCTATGATCCCCGGCCTGGAGCAGGCGGAGTTTGTCCGCTACGGCGTCATGCACCGGAACACCTATCTGGACTCCCCCGGTCTACTCAACCACTACTATCAGGTGATCGACCAGCCCCGGCTCACCTTTGCCGGGCAGATCACCGGCGTGGAGGGCTATGTGGAGTCCGCCGCCTCCGGTCTGGTGGCTGGGGTGGAGCTGGCGCACCGGGTGCTGGGTCTGCCGCCGGTGGACTTTCCCCGGGAGACCGCTCTGGGTGCCCTGGCCCACTATGTCAGCGACACCAGCGTCACCGACTTCCAGCCCATGAATGTGAATTTCGGCATTATTCCGCCCCTGGGCTACCGGGTCAAGGGCAAGCGGAACAAAAACGCCGTCCTGGCCCAGCGGAGTCTGGAGCTTTTGGCGGGGTTGACGCTATGAATGGCTCCCTCTCCGAGGGTGGCCCAGGCCAGCTTCTCTTGCCCCTGCGGGGCAATTCACCTTCAGCTGTCGCCGCAAGGCGACTGAGGGAGCCGCCCCCGGCGCAAGCTGTACCCATGCAGAATGTTTGACGTCAACCGACAGGAGTTCTTTATTCGATCAGCTCTGGCAATCAATGCGTGTTGGCGCGGGGCGCACTCCTTCCGTCACGGCTTCGCCGTGCCACCTCCCTCAGAGAGGGAGGCTTGGGCGGGTGCTTCGCTTCGGCCTTGCAAGGTTTGGCGTCTGCCTTCCAGACCTTATTCCCCGTAAGACAGCGATAGCCTCCGGTCACTCCTGGCCGCAGGCTATGGCTGCCCTACCTGACGAAACCAATTTATTTTTTACCATAAAGGAGGACAACCAATGAGAATTATCATCGACGCAATGGGCGGTGATCTGGCCCCCCGGGAGCCGATCCGGGGCGCCATTATGGCCCGGAATGAGTTCGGCTGCGACATCACCCTGGTGGGCCAGGAGCCGGTCATCCGCAAGGTGCTGGAGCAGGACGGCATCGGCCAGCTGCCCCCCGGCATTGATATTGTCAACGCCACTCAGGTCATTGAGATCTGCGACAACCCCTCCACCGCCTGGCATGAAAAGAAGGACTCCTCCATGTCCGTGGGCCTGCGGATGCTCAAGGAGGGCAAGGGAGACGCCTTTATCTCCGCCGGCAGCACCGGCGCCCTGCTCTCCGCCGGCACCCTGATCGTCCGGCGCATCCCCGGCATCCGCCGGGCGGCGGTGGCCCCCATTGTCCCCACCGGGGCGGGTGGCGCCGTCCTCATCGACGCCGGCGCCAACGCCGAGTGCACACCGGAGTATATGTGCCAGTTCGCCCTCATGGGCTCCTTCTACGCTGAGCGGGTACTGGGCCGGAAGAATGCCAAGGTGGGCCTGCTCAACATCGGCGCGGAGCCCAGCAAGGGCAGCGAGCTGTATAAGCAGGTGCATGCCATGCTGACCCGGGCCGGCGAGGCGGGCCAGCTCAACTTTGTGGGCAATGTGGAGCCCACCAGCCTGTCCAGCGAGGACGCCTGCGATGTCATTGTGGCCGATGGCTTTGTGGGCAACATCCTGCTCAAGGCCATGGAGGGCACCGCCTCCTTCCTGGTCAAGGGCCTGAAGCAGGTGTTCACCACCAACGCCAAGACCAAGATGGGCTACCTCATGATCAAGGGCAGCATGGGCGGTTTCAAAAAGATGATCGACAGCCGGGAGACCGGCGGCACCGCCCTGCTGGGCCTGCGCAAGCCGGTCTTCAAGGCCCACGGCTCCTCCGACGCCTACGCCATGTGCCACGCGGTGGGCAAAGCGGTGGATTTCGTCAACGCCGGTATCGTGGACGCCATCGCCGGGCATGTGGACAGCCTCCAGCTCACAGCGGAGGAGAAATAATTCTATGAAGACACTGGAAGAAAAGCTGGGCTACCGGTTTCAGGACCGGTCCCTGCTGGAAAACGCTCTGACCCACAGCTCCTACGCCAATGAGCATCACGCCGGGCGCACCCAGAGCAATGAGCGGCTGGAGTTTTTGGGAGATTCCGTGCTGGGCATGGTGGTGGCGGACTACCTCTACCGCAACTTTCCCGCCCTGCCGGAGGGCGATCTGACCCGGATGCGGGCCAGCCTGGTCTGTGAGGGCAATCTGGTGGTGGTGGCCGGCCTCTGGGATCTGGGCTCCTACCTCAAGCTGGGCAAGGGCGAAGAGAGCTGCGGGGGCCGGGAGCGGCCCTCCATCCGGGCGGACGCCGTGGAGGCGGTGCTGGCTGCCGTCTATCTGGACGGCGGCATTGCCCAGGCCCGGCGGATCATTCAGAAGTTCATCCTGGACAATATGGCCCAGGTGAATCAGTCCGGCAAGGACTTCAAGACCGCCCTTCAGGAGTTCGTCCAGCGCAGGAGCGGCCAGGTGCTGACCTATCACCTGATCGGCCAGTCCGGCCCCGACCATGCCAAGACCTTCGAGATGGAGGTGCAGCTCAACGGCACTCCGGTGGGCACCGGCAAGGGCCGGAGCAAAAAGGACGCGGAGCAGGCTGCCGCCCACGCGGCCCTCACCGCCCTCTCCGGAAAATAAAGAATCGGACCGCAAAAAAGACCGGTCTGCAGGAACAGTCCCGCAGACCGGTCTTTCGTTTTGCTTATTGGGCGGCTCCCACCGGAATCCGCTCCGGCTCCGGCTCGGTCTTTCCGTTGTCCGTCTTGTGGTAGGTGGGGACAATCTCCTCCACCAGGGCCCAGACCTTGCCATCCTCCGCCAGAGCGGAGCGCTCCAGCCGCTGGAGCTGCTCGGCAAACTGCCCCTCATCGAAGCGAATGGGCCGGCCAATGTAGATCAGATCGTTCTTGGTCTTGGTCAGCCCCTCTTCGTCCAGCAGCAGCTCCTCAAAGAGCTTCTCGCCGGGCCGCATGCCGGTGAATTCGATCTTGATGTCCACGTCCGGCTTGAAGCCGGAGAGCTCGATGAGCTTGCGGGCCATGTCCACAATCTTCACCGGCTCGCCCATATCCAGCACGAAGATCTCGCCGCCCCTGGCGTAGGCTCCGGCCTGGAGCACCAGGGAGACCGCCTCCGGGATGGTCATAAAATAGCGCACCATATCCGGGTGGGTTACCGTCACCGGGCCCCCCTCGGCAATCTGCTTGCGGAACAGGGGCACTACGCTGCCGTTGCTGCCCAGCACGTTGCCAAAGCGCACCGCCACAAAGTCGGTCCCCGAGTGGGCGTTATAGGCCTGAATGATCATCTCACAGATCCGCTTGGTGGCCCCCATCAGACTGGTGGGATTCACCGCCTTGTCTGAGGAGATGAGGACAAACCGCTCCACCTGATACCGATCCGCCGTGGCCACCGTCTTGAGGGTACCAAAGACGTTGTTCTTTACCGCCTCGTTGGGGCTCTCCTCCATGAGGGGGACATGCTTGTGGGCGGCGGCGTGGTAGACCAGCTGGGGGCGGAAGCGCTGGAAGATGGTCTCCAGCCGGCCCTCGTCCCGGACGGAGCCGATCTCCACCTTCAGATCCAGCTTGGGATATTTTTTCAGCAGCTCCTGCTGAATGTCGTAGGCGTTGTTCTCGTAAATGTCAAAGATGACCAGCTGCTCCGGACCGTAGGAGGCAATCTGCCGGCAGAGCTCGCTGCCGATGGAGCCGCCGCCGCCGGTGACCAGCACCCGCTTGCCGCTGATGTAATTGCCGATGTCCTTCATCTCTACCTGGACGCTGTCCCGGCCCAGCAGATCCTCCAGATCCAGCGGCCGGAGCTGGCTGGCAAACACCTCGCCCTTGATGAGCTGGGACATACCCGGCAGGATTTTGACCTCGCAGCGGGTGCAGCGGGCAATATCCACAATCTCCTTGCGCTTTTTCTTGTCCATGGAGGGCAGCGCGATGAGGATGGTATCCACCCCAAACCGGCGGGCCGCCCGCTGAATCTTCTCCCGGCCGCCCACGATCTTCACATTCTGGAAGTAGCGGTTCCACTTGCGGGGGTCGTCATCGATGATGCACACCGGCCGGTAGTTGAGCCTGGGGCTGGACTGGAGCTCCGAGACCAGCATCTGGCCCGCCTCTCCGGCGCCCACCACCATGACCCGGCGGCACTGACTGCGGCTGTCCTTGTGCCACAGGCTGCGCAGCAGCCGGTAGGAGTACCGCTCTGCGATCACCAGGCAGATCAGGAACATGGGGCAGAGGATGTAATAGCTTCTGGGCACCGGCCAGTCCAACAGCGGCAACAGTACCAGCTGAATCAGCCCGCTGCACACACCGGCATAGACAATGTTGCCCATCTCCGTGATGCTGGCGTACCGCCACAGGCTGTGATAGAGGCGGAACACCCAGAACAGCACCAGGGTGATCACCGTGTGGATGGGGGCATAGTGGAGCACTGAGCTGACAAAGACCGGGTCAATGTTCTGAATCACCAGCTCAAACCGCACCAGCAGCGCCAAAAAGGAGGCCAGCTGAATGACCACAATATCGCACAGAATCAGCTGCAGCTGTCGGACCGCCATTTTCTTGTCTTTCACAAAATCCAGCATAAACAACAAATCTCTCTTTTCCTCCGGGCATTCAGCCCGGTTTTCCGACACATAGTGTTTTTATTGTAGCACCCCCTCTCTTTAATTGCAACTGAAAACATCTGTCTTTTTATTTTTTCACAAAATATACAAATTTTTGGCTGTTCTCCCTGTCCGCCTTTCTCTCTTTCTGACGTTCCTTGTTCTTTTCTCCGGAACAAATCCACGCTTTTTTGAATTCAGTACCATTTTTCGTACTTCTGACTTCTGATTTTTGAAAAGGACTCCGTTCTTTCTTTGCCGGAGCACCCTGTGTTGTTCGAGTCTGAACATTTAAGAAGTCGGTTATTTTTTGTCGTTTTCCGCCGAAGCTTTGCGGAAGCGTTTTCACGTCTGTTATCCCACGGTACGGAAAAGCGCGGGCCATCGCCCGCGCTCTACACGCTTTTTTCGATTATCCCGCTGCCTCCAGCATGTCCTCTGCGAAGATGCCATAGCCTCTCGTGGGGTCATTGACCAAAACATGGGTCACCGCACCCACCAGCTTCCCATTCTGGATAATCGGGCTCCCGCTCATCCCCTGCACAATCCCCCCGGTGGTCTCCAGCAACCGTTGATCAGTGATGCGGATCATCAGGCTCTGTCCCTTGGGCCCGGCGGCGGGATAGACCCGGAGGATCTCCGCCGTGTACTCCTCCACCGTCTCCCCTTCCACATTGGCCAGGATGGTGGCAGCTCCGGTCTTCACCTGGCTGGGCCTGGCCACCTCCATGGCCTCCCCGGAAAAGCAGTCCTCCTCCAATGTGCCGAACACCCCCCAGTCGGTGTTGGCGGTGAGCCGGCCCAGGTCACGATTCAGGTCAAAGCTGCCGTGAAGCTCTCCCGGACAGCCCTTCTCCCCCGGCACCAGCCCGGTGACCGAAGAGGGCATGATGGAGCCGGACTGGAGGGGCATGAGCAGGCCGGTATCCACATCGTTGACCCCGTGGCCCAAGGCGGCAAATTGGCCGGTCTCCGGGTCGTAGAAGGTGACGGTGCCGATGCCCGCCATGGAGTCCCGGATCCAGGCCCCCAGCTTATAGCTGCCGTCGGCCAGGCAGGGAGCTGCGTGGGCGGAGAGGGTGAGCTGCTTGCTCCCCCGGGTGGCCTGTATTTGAAGCTCTCCCCCGCATTCCCGTAGCTGCTGCTCCACCTCCTCAATGGTGTCCACCTGGGTCTCGTTGATGTGGGTGATAATATCCCCGGTTTTCAGGCCGCAGGCTTTGGCCGGAGAGCAGGCTCCCTCCTGGGTGGCCACATCCGAGAGGCCCACCACCATGACTCCCCGGGCGAACAGCTTGATGCCCACCGTCTGGCCCACCGGCACCAGCTTTTTGCCTGTCCCCATGCAGGCCTGGCTCTCTCCCCCGCCGGACAGCCCCAGACCCGCCGTCAAAAAGGCCGCCGCCAGCAGCACTGCCAGTGCCCGGGCCAGGGTCAGCACCCAGGGCCTGGTATTTTTATCCTCGTTCAATTTCCATCCCCCATTTCTCTCTCCTGCCGAAGCGGAACACTGCTACTATGGCCCGCCGGGCGAAAAATCAGCCGCCCAAATTCGCCAATGCCATCCACCTTTGGGCAGACAGCTTTTGCCATCCGGCGGCTGCAAGGGGTTGCAGAAATTGGCTGGAATGTTTTTCTTTTTTGCTTGATCTCATCAACACCTTTTTTACAGTATGTCCCAAACCGCGGCGCTGCCCACCGGTATCTTTTGGAAACAAAAATCTCCCGCCTGCGGTTGCGCAAGCGGGAGATGGTTTTCTTGTTTTGATTATTCGTCCTTGACGTTTTTCAGCACATAATAGCTGGTGATGGAGGCCACGCCCTCCATCATGGCGATGCGGTGGTGCAGGTTCTGCAGGTGCTCGTGAGACTGAGCAGTCACCCGGAGGAGGTAGTCCATACTGCCGGTGAGATACTCACAGCTGGTGACGTCCGGCTCCTCTTTGATGCTGCGCTCAAAGGACTCATAGTACTGGGGGCTCTCCATGGAGACGCCCATCAGCATCATCAGCGGCCGGCCCAGCTTGGACTGGTCCACCACGGCGGTATATCGGAGAATGACCCCCTGCTCCTCCATGCGGTGAATCCGTTCCAGGACGGAGGAGACGGACAGATTCACCTTCCGGCTGATCTTCGAGGCGGAGAGCCGGGCATTCTCCCGCAGGCAATTCAAAATTTCCAGATCCAGCTGATCCATGGCACACTTCATCCTTACCTTATCCGTTTTAGTAGCATCATTGTACCCGATTTCACCGGGATTGTCAAAGCGTGCGGGTAGATTTTTCTGCCTTTTAAGAGAATTTTTTCGGTACTCTTTGCTGTTTCGCCCGTTTTTTCCGGCAGAATCAGGTTCCCGGCTCAAAATTCACGTCTCCGGCTGCTCCGGGTCCGCCTGGAACCAGATGTTCCGATCCACCGTGCCCTGGATGCCGGCCACCGTGCCCGCCTCGGTATACTGCCAGATGGTCACCTCGTAGGCGTAGCTGGGATAGTCCTCATACTCGGCATACCACAGGGGATAGTCCCCCAGCTGGGTCAGGTCATAGCTGAGATAGCCCAACATGCCGTTGCAGTAGATCATGGGAGAATAGCCCGCCCCCTGAATCTCCTCACAGAAGGCCCGGGCACAGGCGGTCACCGTCTCCCCGTCCACCGAATCGGTACGGGCGGTGTCCTCCTCGATGTGCTCCCAGTCATAGACAATGGGGCACTGGATCTCCTTGCCCTCCAGCCAGGCCAGCACCTGCCGGGCCTCCTCCCTGGCCTCCTCCTCGCTGATCGCCTGGGAGAAAAAGTAGACGCCCACATCGATTCCCTGTTCTCTGGCTCCGGCGTAGTTGGCCTCAAACTGTCCGTCCAGATTGAGGGCCCCGGCGGAATAGCCCCGGTAGCCGATGCGGAGAATGGCAAACTCCACCCCGTCTCCGGCCACCGCCGCCCAGTCAATCTCCCCCTGATGGGCGGAGACGTCGATGCCGTACCGGGCAGCGCCGGAATAGGTGATGGTGCCGTCCTCATGCTTCGTAAAATGTCCCTCTTCCAGCTCACTCTGGGGAAGGGTTGGGTCAATCTCCACCTCCTGGCCGCCGATGGTCACTGTCTCCGGCTCCGGTTCCGGCTCCTTACGCTGTTCCCGGGTGGAGAGCAGAATCAGCGCCGCCCCCAGGATGAGAACAATCACAATCAGCAGCACCAGCAGCCCCATCAGGGGAGAACGCCTTGTTTTTGTTCTGACTCTCCGTCCGCCTGCCATGGCAATCCCTCCTTGTCGCCACAATTGTTTCAGATTCGACCCTTCCGCAAAAGAAAAGACCGTCCAGAGAAGCCCCCGGACGGTCTGTACTGTGCGGTTGTTATCTGCGCTTATTGAAGATGGCGAAGATATCGTCGAAGGGATCCTCTTCCTTGGCAGAGGCCGCGGCCTCTGCCTTGGGGGCCTCGGCAGCGGGAGCCTCAGCGGCAGGAGCCTTGTCCCCGGCGGGGGCGTCAGCGGCTACCTTCTGGGCGGCCTGGGAGAAGGGCTTCTCCACCTTCTCGTCCTCGCCCTTGTCAAAGCCGGTGGCGATGACGGTGACCCGGATCTCGTCCTCCAGGCTCTCGTCAAAGGTGGCGCCGAAGATAATGTTGGCGTCGGGATTGGCGGCCTGCTGCACCAGGTTGGCGGCAGTCTCCACCTCTTCCAGGCCAATGTCCACAGAGCCGGTGACGTTGACCAGCACGCCCTTGGCACCGTTGATGGAGGTCTCCAGCAGCGGGGAGGAGACAGCCAGCCGGGCGGCCTCTTCCGCCTTGCCCTTGCCGGCGGCACGGCCAACACCCATATGGGCCAGACCGGCGTCCTTCATGACGGCGGTGACGTCGGCGAAGTCCAGGTTGATAAAGCCCACGTTCTTGATCAGGTCGGAGATGGACTCCACCGCCTGGCGGAGGACGTCGTCTGCGATCTCAAAGGCGTTGGCAAAGGTGATCTTCTGATCGGTGGCGTGCTTGAGCCGGTCGTTGGGGATGATGACCAAGGAGTCCACCCGCTCCTTCAGCTCCTCAATGCCCCGCTCCGCCTGCTGCATGCGGCGGCGGCCCTCAAAGCCGAAGGGCTTGGTGACCACGCCCACGGTGAGGATGCCCTGCTCCCGGGCCACCTCGGAGACGATGGGCGCGCCGCCGGTGCCGGTGCCGCCGCCCATGCCGCAGGTGACAAAGACCATGTCGGTGCCCTCCAGGGCCTTGGCGATCTGGCTCCGGTTCTCCTCAGCGGCCTTCTTGCCCACCTCGGGATCAGCGCCGGCGCCCTTGCCCTTGGTCAGCTTCTCGCCCACCTGAATCTTGGTGGTGGCATTGGAGGCGTCCAGCGCCTGCTTGTCGGTGTTGACTGCGATAAATTCAACCCCCTGGGTGCCGGAGAGCACCATGCGGTTGACCACGTTGTTGCCGGCGCCGCCGACGCCGACCACTTTGATATTGACAACAGTTTCAGGGGTAGGTTCTAATCCAAAGGACATATCGTTTTCCTCCTATGTAATCCCGGCCAAGGCCGACAGTGCCTGATTCATACTAAATATTATTGTAAACGGATTCTTCCGGCAGGTCAATACCTGGTTTTCGTTTTCAGTCTATTTTTTGCTGGAATCTCCTGGGGCCGCAGTGACGTCCTGGCAGAGCTCAATCCCTGGAGAGCACAGCCTCCCCGTCCCGCTTGGTCATGTCCAGGGTACCAGTATCCGAATCCGACCAGTTGTCCTGAATATACTGCTCCTCGGCGGCCTGGAGCATTTTCAGGTCATAGTCAAAGTCGTCGTTGAGGCCCATCTTGACGGTGAGCCGGTTGTCATAGCCCATGGAGACGCTGCTGCCCGAGGTCAGGTCGATGGACTGCACCCGATCCAGCAGCTCCCGCTCCTCCAGGGCGGCCAGCAGGCCCCGCAGGCCCTTGGCCTTCAGCTCCTCCTCCTCGCTCACCGCCAAAAAGGTGCCCTCCGAGGGGGCCAGCAGGGTGAGACCGGCAACAGCGGGATAGCCCTCATTGCGCTCCACCCGCTCCAGCAGCTTGCCGCTGCTGTCGATGTACCAGAGGGCGCCCTCGCTCTCCAGGGCGGCGGCAGGGATGGTCTCCTCCACCGTGATGATCACCCGCTCCGGGGGCCACAGATGGATGGTCACCTGCTTCAGATAGGGCAGCTCCGCCTCCATCCGCTTTTCGATCTCCCGCCGGGGGATGGTGAGCAGATTCTCCCCGTCCCGGATGCCGGATGCCTCCAGCAGCGTTTCCCTGCTGTAGCGCTGGTTGCCCTCCACCTCGAAGGTGTGAGCCTTGAAAAAGACCACTGAGCCGGCCACCACCGCCCCCAGGATGAGCAGGGTGGAGAGAATGATATACAGATGGAACAGCCGGCCGTTCTGCCGCCGCTCCCGTCGTTTATGCTTTCGCTGGGTTGCCATACTGTCGACCCTTCTCCTTTGCTGTCAAATGCCCCTCAGGGCTCCTCCCGCCGGATCTGCGCCCCCAGAGCGCTGAGATGCCCGGTCAGGTCCGCGTAGCCCCGGTCCAGATGGTGCAGTCCAGTGATCCGGCTCTCCCCTTCCGCCCCCAGGGCGGCCACCACCAGGGCGGCTCCGCCCCGGAGATCCGCCGCCTCCAGTCGGGCCCCGTGGAGCTTGGGAACGCCGCAGACCACCGCCACCCGGCCCTCCACCCGGATGTCCGCCCCCATACGGGCCAGCTCCTGGGTGTGCCTGTATCGGTTTTCAAAGATGGTCTCCACAAAGACCGTGGTGCCCCTGGCCCGGGTCAGGGCGGCCATCACCGGCGGCTGGGCGTCGGTGGGAAAGCCGGGGTACGGGGCGGTGCGCACCGGCGGGACGCCTTTGAGCCGGCCGTCGCTGGTCAGCCAGATCCGCTGCTCCTCCTCCCGCACCTGACAGCCCGCCAGGGAGAAGAGGTCGGTAATCAGCACCAGCTGCCGCCGGGGCACCCCCTCCACCTCGATCTCTCCCCCCGTCAGGGCGGCGGCGGAGAGGTAGGTGGCGGCGCAGATCCGGTCGGAGATCACCCGGTGCTCCGCCATGTGGAGGGGAACCTGCCCCTCAATGGTGATGACCGAGCTGCCCGCTCCCTGAATCCGGGCGCCGCAGGCGTTGAGAAACTGCTGCAAATCCCAGATCTCCGGCTCCCGGGCGGCGTTATAGAGGACGGTGCGCCCTCTGGCCCCGCAGGCGGCCAGCATGGCGTTTTCCGTGGCCCCCACGCTGGGGATGGTAAAGCTGATCTCCGCCCCCCGGAGGCCCCGGGTGCGGCATTTGAGCCCTCCCCCCGCCTCGTCAATCTCCGCTCCCAGCCTGCGCAGGGCGGAGAGGTGGAGGTCGATGGGCCGGGGCCCCAGCTCACAGCCCCCCGGCATGGAGAGGCGGGCCTCCCCCGTCCGGGCCAGCACCGCCCCCAGAAAGATCACCGAGGAGCGCATCTCCCGCATGAGGTGCTCCGGGATGTCGCACCGGTCCAGGGGGCCGGAGTCCACTGTGATGGTATCCCCCTCCCGGGTCACCCGGCAGCCCAGATGCTCCAGAATGGAGACCGAGGCGGCCACATCGGACAGGGGCGGGCAGTTATGTATCACACTGACGCTGCCGGAGAGAATGGTGGCCGCCAGAATGGGTAATACGCTGTTTTTTGCTCCGTGGATGTGGACGGCTCCCTCCAGGCGCTGCCCACCGGAGATCAGAATGGCACTCATGTAGCTTCCTCCCCACAGTTTTGTGTCATTCTATGAGAAGAAAGGCAAAAAGGTGCTTCTTGTTACTTCATCAGGCCCTTGAGCACCTGATAGATGCGCTCGTTGGCGTCGGTGACCGACAGCCTGGCCAGGTTCCTGCTCATCTCTCCCAGTTGGGTGGGATGGGCCAGCATGGAGCAGACCTGCTCATACAGCTTGTCGCCGGTACACTCCGGCTCCAGCATCAGCACCGCGCCCCCCTGGTCGGAGAGGACACGGGCGTTTTTCTCCTGGTGGTTGGCGGTCACGTTGGGACTGGGCACCAGGATGCTGGGCTTGGCGATGGCGGAGATCTCCGAGATGGTGGAGGCACCCGCCCGGCTGAGCACCACATCCGCCGCGTCCATGCAGGCGGGCATGTCGTAGATATACTCCCGGACGTCCACCCGGGGGTAGTCCTTCAGGTCGATGCCCTTTTCCGCCAGCTTTTCCAGCACCCGCTGGTAGTACCGCTGGCCCACGCCGTAGATGTGGTGGAAGGGCTGTCCCTCCCGGCACTCCCGGGCCACAAAGTCCACCATGTGGTCGTTCATCACCTGAGCCCCCAGGCTGCCCCAGGTGGTCAGCACCACGGGCAGGTCATCGGTATAGCCCAGAGCCTGCCGGGCCTCCTGGCGGGTCATCCGGAAGAAGTCTCCCCGCACCGGGGTGCCGGTGACCTCCACCCGCTCCGGGTGGGAGTAGTGCTTCCGGCTCTCCTCAAAGCCCACCATCACCTTGTCCACCACCTTGGACAGCGCCTTGGTGGTGAGCCCCGGCTCGGCGTTGGACTCATGGACAGCGGTGGGGATCCCCCGCTTGGCCGCGGCCCGCACCACCGGATAGGAGGCGTAGCCGCCGGTGCCCACCACCAGGTCGGGCTGGAAATCCTTCAGAATCCGGGCGGCCTGGCTGCGGGAGGTGACCAGATTTTTGACGGTGATCAGGTTATGCTTGATGCCCCCCAGGCTGAGGGAGCGGTAAAAGCTGGTAATCGTGACGGTGCGGATGGGAAAGCCCTCTCTCGGCACCAGTTCCTGCTCCATGCCGCCGTCGGCGCCCACAAAGAGGATCTCCGCCCCGTCCCGCTGCTGAAACATCCGGGCCAGGGCCAGGCCGGGGTTGATATGTCCGGCGGTACCGCCGCAGGTAAAGAGCACTTTCATATGGATGCTTCCTTTCTGTCACCCCTGTTTGGGGGCGGGAATCTGCCGGGAGACCGACAGGATGATGCCCATCTCCGCCAGCTGGATGACCAGAGCGGTGCCGCCGTAGCTGAAGAAGGGCAGAGAGATGCCGGTGGCGGGGATGAGGTTGGTGACCACGGCGATGTTGAGGAACACCTGCACCGCCAGCAGGGTGGTGATGCCCACCACCAGCAGGGAGCCGAACCGGTCCCGGGCGTGGAGGGCCAGCCAGTAGCCCCGGAGCACCAGCAGGGCGAAGAGCAGGATGATCAGGGTGGCCCCGATAAAGCCCAGCTCCTCGCAGACCACGGCGAAGATGAAGTCGTTCTGCTCCTCGGGTAAGTACAGATATTTCTGCCGGCTCAGGCCGAAGCCCAGGCCGGAGACGCCGCCGGAGGCCACGGCGTAGAGAGACTGGATGATCTGATAGCCCTTGTCGGTGGGGTCAGACCAGGGATTCTGCCAAATGGTGATCCGGCTGGAGTTGTAGCCGGTAATCTTGATAAACAGCACCAGGGCAGCCGCCACCAGACTGCCTCCCGCCACAAACCAGCCCCAGTGGATGCCGGCGGCGAAGAGGATGGCGGCAGCGGCGGCGAAGACCAGGATGGTGCCCGACATATGGGGCTCCAGCATCAGCAGAATGGCGATGATGCCCAGCACCAGCACATAGGGCACCAGCTCCCACATGCCGGTGCGGTCGCCGAAGTCCTGGATGGCGTAGACCGCCTTTTCCAGACCGGTGGCGTTTTTCCGCCGGGGGCTCGACTTTTTCGCCTGGGCCTGGATCTGTGTCAGGGGCCGTTTCGATAATCGGGAGGCGAAGTACATGACCACGCCGATTTTCGCGATCTCCGAGGGCTGGAAGGTGGTAAAGCCCAGGCTGAGCCAGCGCCGGGCGTTGTTTCGCACAATGCTCACATGGGGAATCGGGATGAGCACCAGCACCAGCAGAAAGATGGCGACGGCCAGGGCGATGGCGCCCAGCCAGCGCAGCTGCTGGTAGTTGATTTTGGAGACCACATACATGACAATGACACCCAGCACGGCAAAGAGCGCCTGGCGCTTAAAATAGTAGAGGGCGTCATAGTTGGACTGCTTTTCCACGCTGGCGGCATAGGAGGAGGCCGAGAGCAGCATCACCAGTCCGATGCCCAGCAGCAGCAGTGTCAGCATCAGAAAGGGCATATCGATGGGGCCCAGTGCCCACTGCTCCTCCCGGGTCAGGTCTCGTTTCGTTCTCCAAGCCATAGTGTCGCTCCTTTTCTGCCGGTTCCCGTGAAATCGCGATTACAGGGCGGGGAACCGGTCCATCACGCCCCAGAAGGCCAGAATGCAGGCGGCGGCGGTGATCACGCTGAACACAAAGAACAGCTTCTCCTCGCTCCAGCCGCCCATCTCAAAGTGGTGGTGGAGGGGGGCCATCCGGAAAATCCGCTTGCCGTGGGTCAGCTTGAAATAGGTCACCTGGATAATATCGCTGAGGGTCTCGGCGATATAGATGATGCCCACCAGGATGAGAATCAGGGGGATATCCAGGCAGAAGGCCAGACCAGCCACGGCGCCGCCCAGGAAGAGGGAGCCGGTGTCCCCCATAAACACCTTGGCCGGGTGGAAGTTATAGATCAAAAAGGCGCACAGGCCGCCGAAAAGAGCCGCGGCAAAGACGCCCAGCTCGGTATAGCCCCAATAGGCGGCCACCGCCACATAGAACACGGCGACCGGCATGGTCACGCCGGTGGCCAGGCCGTCCACGCCGTCGGTCAGGTTCACCGAGTTGACGGTGCCCACGATGACAAAGGCGGCGAAGGCCATATAGACCACCCAGGGGATCTGGAAGGTCACGTTGAAGAAGGGGATATACAGATCCGCCGTCAGATAGCCCAGAGAGCGCAGCAGGACGATGAACAAAATAGCGGCGGCCAGCTGGAGCAGAAACTTCTGGGCGGCGGTGAGGCCCTCGTTCTTCTTATATTTGACCTTCATATAGTCGTCAAAAAAGCCGATGCCGCCGAAGACCAGGGCGAAGAGAAACACCATCAGCCCGCCGAACCGGCCGGCCAGCAGATCGGGCAGTCCCGCCGTCAGCACAGCGATCAGGATTCCCGCAATAAACATAATGCCGCCCATGGTGGGTGTCCCCTGCTTGGACATATGCCACTTGGGGCCGATCTCCTTGATGGTCTGGCCGGCCTTCAACGCCACCAGCCAGGGGATCAGCACCTTGCCCAGGACATAGCTGACCAGAAAGGATACAATAAAGCCTGCAATCACTCTCATCTCTTTCGAACCTCCTACACGGCAGTGCCTGTTATCGTCTTAGGATACCACACTTTTCCGCCGCTTTCTACCTCTCTTGTGTACGATTGCCCGGGGGCGCTCTCCCCCTCTTTTTTGGCACAAAGCACAGAGTTTAATCCCGGGCGGCAATATCGGCGTCGCTGTCGTTTCCGGTTTCGCCGAACTCCACCGTGACCACATAGCCCCGGGAGGTCATGGTTCCCGGCGACACACTCTGGTCCACGCAGACAGTGTTTCCGCTGTAATACCCGGAGGCACCGCTGGCCTTCATAAAGAGACCCCGGCTGTTGAGCGTTTCCATCGCCTCCTTGGGGGTCAGGCCCTTCAGGTTGGGCATCTCCACCGCGTCGGTGGGTGCCTCCTCCCCCATGTAGAGGATGACCGTGCTGTTCTGGGGGATATAGTTGCCGGAGGAGGGAATCTGACCGGTGACGGTGTCGCCGCTGCCCACCGTCCGGTAATCCAGCTGTTTGTCCTTGAGGGCCTGCTCCGCCTGATTCTCGGTCATGCCGATGAGATCGGGGACGCTGGTGGGTGCGCCGGTGAGATCGTCCGAGCTGTAGGACTGCTCATAGCCCCGATAGTCCAGAATGTCCGCCAGCAGCTTGCCGGCCACCGGGGCGGCCATGTTGCCGCCGGAGATGTACTCCCCGTTGGCGGTGTAGCCGCCGCCCACGTCGTTGGGCCGGTCAAAGATCACCAGCGCAATGACGTCCGGGTCGTCTGCAGGGGCAAAGCCCATGAAGGAGACGATGTTCAGGCCGTCGCTGCCGTCCGCATTCTTGGTCTGGGAGGTGCCGGTCTTGCCGCCGATCCGGTAGCCGGCCTGATAGGCCTTTTTACCGGTGTACTTGCTGACGACCCCCTCCAGGATCTCGGCACAGCGCTGGCTGGTGCTCTCGCTGATCACCTGGCGCACCAGGGTGGTGTCCGCCTCATAGGTGACGCTGCCGTTCCGGTCGGTGACGGAATCCACCACATGGGGGGTATAGAGGTAGCCGCCGTTGATGACGGCGTTGAAGGCGGTGATCATCTGGATAGGAGTGACGGTAAACCGCTGGCCGAAGGAGGCGGTGGCCAGCTGGGTGATGCCGAACTCCTCGTAGGGCCAGACATTACTGCCGTTCTCATAGGGCAGGTCGATGCCGGTGGGCTCCATGATACCGAAATTGTAGAGATAGTCGTAGAAGGTCTCCTTGCCCAGCTTCTGTCCGATGGAGATCAGGGCCGGGTTGCAGGAGTGGCCAATGGCCTCGGCCAGGGTCTGATGTCCGTGGCCGGAACGGGCGGAACAGCGAATTTTCCAGGTATCCACCATCACCGATCCGCCGCACTCAAAGGTAGAGCTCTCGTCGATGACGCCCTCCTCCAGGCCGGCGGCCAGCACCAGGGCCTTGAAGGGGGAACCGGGCTCGTAGTTGTCGGTGATCGCCTTGTTGGTCCACTGGGAGGACAGGGCGTCGGAGTAGGCCAGCTTGTAGGCCTCCTCATAGGTGAGGGGAGTCTTCTCCTCCTCCGTCAGCTCGGTGCCCTCCTCTTCTGCCTTGGCGATGGCCTCCTGCACCTGCTCCTCCGATGCTTTTACCTTCTCCTGGGCATTCTCCTCAATCTGGGCCAGCAGGGTCTCGTCGGTGACCTCACTGTAGCTGTTCAGGTCAAAGGTGGGAGACATGGCCATGCCCAGGATGGCGCCGGTATCGCACTCCATGACGATAATGACGCCGCCGTTTTGGGTGTCGTACTGCTTGCAGTATTTTTCCAGATAGTTCTCACAGTAGGACTGAATGGTGGCGTCCAGGGTCAGATGCAGGCTGGAGCCGTCCTTGGCGTCGTAATAGTCCTGAAAGAAGTTCATCAGATCGGTGCCGGCGGCGTTTTTGGCGGTCACCACCAGGCCGGCCTCGCCGGCCAGCTGGGTCTCGTAGCCGGCCTCCAGGCCATAGGCGCCCCCGTTATCGTTGGTA
>CAMELY010000005.1 GCA_945926565.1 uncultured Clostridia bacterium
GTAGATGAGGGCCAGGCGGATGTTGAGCATGCGCAGCACCGGTGCCATCCAGGAGTCCATGGTGACCGCCAGCACCAGACAGGAGAGCAGGACAGCCACCAGAATGTACATGGGCAGCTCCTGGTTGACCAGGTTGCGGGTGTCGGTGACGATGGCGGACATGCTGCTCAGGAAGCACTGCTCCCCGGCGATGGCCCGCACCTCCTCGATGGCGTCCATGGTCTCATCCGCCGAGGTGGAGGTGTCGAAGAACATGGCCATCAGGGTGGCGTCCCCGCTGTGGAAGGCGTCGTAGTATTTCTCCGGCAGAATCTCCTGGGGCACCGAGCTGTCTGCGATGCTGTCGAACCAGATCACCTCGGCCACATGGTCCACCTGCTCCAGCTTGGCCTTGAGTTGGGAGACCTGACTGTCTGTCATGCCCTCCGCCACAAACATGGCGTAGGCGCCCTTGCCGAAGTCGTCCAGCAGGATCTGCTGTCCCTCCATCGTCTCGATGTCGTCGGGCAGATAGTACAGGATGTCATAGTTGACCCGGGTACTGAAATAGCCGAACGCGGACGGAATCAGCAGCAGCAGGCTGAGCACCAGAATCGGTATTCGGCGTTTGACGATTTGCTTTGCGAATCTTAACATAGTCGTCCCTCTTTTTAGAATGACCATCAGTCATTTCAGGATGGGGACAGTGTAGTACAAAACTGACCGGCAGTCAATTACGAAACTGTGAACAAATGAACTTTGGTCATTTGTTAAAAACAACCCCGGGAAGAAAGATGACTATTGGTCATTTTTGAACGGAGAGAAGATTGACACCTGCGGTGGAATCAGGTATGATAAAACAAATATCATTGTAAAGGAGCGGACCTTCTGTGGGAAAAGTAGCTGAGAATAAGCAGCAGAAGGAACAAAATCTGCTGGATACCGCCTTTGAGCTGTTTACCACCAAGGGCTTTGCCAAGACCTCCATTGCGGACATAGTGGAGCGGGCGGGCATGGCCAAGGGCACCTTTTATCTCTACTTCCGGGACAAGTACGACATCCAGGAAAAGCTGATCGTGCGCAAGGCGGGGCAGGTCTTTCACCACGCCCTGAGCCATCTGGACTTCAGCCGCTGCGCCAGCTTTGCCGACAGGCTGACTGCCATAGCGGACGACGCCCTGGAGCAGCTGCAAAAGGATCCGGGCCTGCTCCGGTTCATCAACAAGAACCTGAGCTGGGGGATCTTCCGCCGGGCGCTGCACAAGTCCTCGGACGACTACCTGGGCACCTTTGAGCGCATCCTGGCCGACAGCGGAGAGCAGATTGAAGAGCCGGTGCTGCTGCTGTACACCATTCTGGAGCTGGTCAGCAGCACCTGCCACAGTGTCATCCTGGAGAAGGACCCTGTCGATCTGGAACGCTATAAGCCTTACCTGTACCGGTCAATCCGGGCAATTGTGGAGAGCTTTCGGGTAAAAGCGGAAGAAAAGACAGAATAACAGTTTGAGCCGGCGGAACTCCGCCGGCTCTTTTCGTGTCCACAGATTCCCCACTTTCCGGAAAAACGTTGCGCCCCGGGCCGGAAAAGGGTATACTAAAGTCCATGGAAGGATTACCCATATCCAAAGAGAAAGAGGAAGCCTATGACTGTTACAATATTGGCGGTGGGAGACGTGGTCTCTGAGGCCGGACTGGACTACCTCAGCCGCAATCTGCGCCGGGTCAAGCGGGAGCAGGGGGCCGACTTCACCGTGGTCAACGGGGAGAACGCCGCCGGTATCGGCCTGAACCCGTCTGACGCCCAGGCCATCTTCGACGCCGGGGCGGACGTCATCACCCTGGGCAACCACACCTGGGGCAAGATCCGGATTACCGGCCTGCTGGACAGCAATGACTACATCCTGCGCCCCGCCAATTTCGCCCGGCGGACGCCCGGCCGGGGCTGGGGGGTCTACGACGGGCCCAGAGGGCTGCGCATCGGGGTGATCAGCCTGATCGGCCGGGTTAATATGGATCCCAATGTGGAAAATCCCTTTACCACCGCCGATGCCATTCTCAGCCGGATGGAGGCGGATCTGGTGCTGGTGGACTTCCACGCCGAGGCCACCAGTGAGAAGCTGGCCATGGGCTGGTATCTGGACGGCCGGGCGTCGGCGGTCTGGGGCACCCACACCCATGTGCCCACAGCGGACAGCCAGGTGCTGCCCCAGGGGACCGGATATCTCACCGACCTGGGCATGACTGGCCCTGCCAGGTCGGTGCTGGGTATCCAGCCGGAGCTCTCCATCAACAAATTCCTGGGAGGCCTGCCCCGGCGATATGAGGCGGCAGGAGGTCCCTGCAAACTGGAGGCGGCGGCCTTTGTGGTCGACACCGCAAGCAAGCGCTGCCTGGAGGTGCGGCCCATCCATCTGATGGGCTGACCGGCAGCGGATAAAGGAGAAACACATATGACGCAGCGAGAAATGAGACAGCCGGAGCCCCGGAAGGGGAGACGGCAGTCCAAACAGCCGGAGTCCGGGGAGAGCTGGCAGCAGGAGCTGTTCGGCGAACTGAAGGTTCTGGTGGTGGTACTGACGGCTACCATCCTGATCTTTCACTTTCTGACCCAGCTGATTGTAGTGGTGGGCTCCTCCATGTACCCCACCCTCTACGACGGGGATCTGGTGCTGGCCTGGCGGCTGAACTACCAGCCGGAGACAGGGGATGTGGTCATCGTCCACAAGGAGACGGATGTCATCCATGAGAACATCGTCAAGCGGGTCATTGCCACCGGCGGCCAGACGGTGGAGCTGGACTATGACCAGAACGCCGTCTATGTGGATGGCGTCCGGCTGGAGGAGGGGTATATCAACCTGGAGGAGGCCGACCCCATGGAGGTTCGGGGAGATGTGGTGAGCATCGACGTGCCTGAGGGCTCCATCTTTGTCATGGGTGACAACCGGAACCACTCCACCGACAGCCGCTTTACAGTAGAACTGGGCATCGTGGACGAGGGATATATCATCGGCAAGGGTCTCTTTGTCTTCTTCCCGTTCAATCATCTGAAGCTGTTGTAGGAGGCAGGGTATGGAAGAGCGGATTGATCTCTATAATGATCTGGGACAGGCCACCGGCAAGACCCAGCTCCGCTCAGAGGAGCTGCGGGAGGACGCCTGGTATCTGGTGGTCACCGTCTGGGTGCGGGACAAGGGCGGCAAGCTGCTGCTGACCCAGCGGCAGGAGACAAAGACCTTCTACCCCCTCTGCTGGGAGGCCACCGGCGGCTTTGCCCAGGCGGGGGAGGGCCCCTGGCAGGCGGCCTGCCGGGAGCTGGCGGAGGAGACTGGACTGACGCCTCCGGAGCGCCAGTGGCGCTTTCTGGGCATGCTGCACAGCCTGGACATCATCCACGACCACAAATATCAGGCCCTGGCGGCCAATTACCTGGTCACTTTGGAGGAGACGGAGCCGGAGATCTCCTGCCAGCCGGAGGAGGTCAGGGACGCCCGGTGGGTCACCGGCGCGGAGTATCTGGCCCTGCCGGAATCGGAGCAGGAGCCCTTCACCCCTTACAGCTTCCGTCACTTCCGGAGAGAGATTCTGGAGGAGTAACCGAGGCGCTTTTGCCAATTAGATGGAGGTATCACAATGCAGTACCGCAAGGACAAACACGGGGAGTCCCTCTCCCAGCTGGGCTTTGGCTGTATGCGCTTTCAGCGGGTGCGGGGCAAGATCGACACGGAGGCCGCCGAGCGGCAGCTGATGGCCGCCCTCAAGGCGGGGGTGAACTACTTCGACACCGCCTATATCTATCCGGACAGCGAAAAGACCGTCGGCGAGATCTTCGCCAGAAACCACTGCCGGGAGCAGCTGCACATCGCCACCAAGCTGCCCCACTATCTGATCAAAAAGCCGGAGGATATGGAGCGGTACTTCCAGGAGCAGCTCCAGCGGCTCCAGACCGACTATGTGGACTACTACCTGATGCACATGCTCCCCGACGTCACCACCTGGAACCGGCTCAAGGGCCTGGGCATTCTGGAGTGGATCCAGGAGAAAAAGGCCTCCGGCGCCATCCGGAACATCGGCTTCTCCTACCACGGCAACACTAACACCTTCCTGGAGCTGCTGGAGGACTACGACTGGGACTTCTGCCAGATTCAGTACAACTACATTGACGAGCACACCCAGGCGGGCCGGAAGGGCCTGGAGCGGGCGGAGGAGAAGGGAATCCCCGTCATCATTATGGAGCCCCTCCGGGGCGGACGGCTGGTGAACCGGCTCCCGGCCAAGGCGATCAAGCGGTTCCAGAAGGCCCAGCCCCAGCGCTCTCCCGCCGAGTGGGGCCTGCGCTGGCTGTGGAATCAGACCGGGGTCACCGTGGTGCTCTCCGGCATGAACAGCATGGAGATGGTGGAGGAGAACTGCCGGATTGCCGACCAGGCGAAGCCGGGGGAGCTCACCGAGCAGGACTTCCAGATGTATGAAGATGTCAAGGCCGCCATTAACGAGAAGGTGAAGGTGGGCTGCACCGGCTGCGGCTACTGCATGCCCTGTCCCAACGGGGTGGACATCCCTGGCTCCTTCCGCTGCTACAACGCCAGGTACACCGAGGGCTTTTACACCGGCATGAAAGAGTATGTCATGTGCACCACCCTCCGGGGCAAGCGCTCCAACGCCGGCCAGTGCATCAAGTGCGGCAAATGCGAGCGCCACTGTCCCCAGCACATCCAGATCCGCAGTGAGCTGGAAAACGTCAAGAAGACCATGGAAAATCCCATCTATCATATCGCCAAGGCGGTGACCCGGCTGATCGGCCGCTTTGAGTAAGCAAAAAGGAGAGAGAAAAATGGCAAGAAAGTGGGTTCCCGTTGTCAGCGAGGCTTCAGAGGAGGCCCTGGAGCTGGACTTTGCCGCCGCGGAGCAGGTGGGCAAGCTGTCTGTAGGAGAGCGGTATCTGTTCTGCCGCAAGCTGCTGGGCGGGGTGGAGTACCTGCCCTATACTGACATTCAGCGGGCCTACCGCCGCCAGGAGGAGAGCCGGGCGGTCATGGGCTGCTGCCCCCAGTATTTCCTGACCCATTTCCTGGTGACTGTCCTGCCCGACGGCACGCCGAAAAAGTGGGAGCTGGAGCGGAAGGAACAGGTGGACCGGGCGCTGGAGCTGCTCAAAGAGCAGGCCCCGGAGATCGCCTTTGGGTTTGTCAAGGCGTGACTGGCAGGGGCGCACCGTGTGCGCCCGCCTGTTCTTGCACCCGACGCAGCCAATTGCAAATTTTTTATGAACCCCCTTGCATTCCCAGGGGAAAAGGGGTATGATATGTTAGCACTCAGAAGAAATGAGTGCTAACATTTTTCGTTTACAAAATAGTTTTGGGGGCAGCCAAGCGCCGCCCCCGCATATTGGAGGCAGTTGTACTATGGAAAAGCGTCAATTCAAAGCGGAGTCTCAGCGGATGCTGGATCTGATGATCAACTCCATCTACACCCACAAGGAGATCTTCCTCCGGGAGATCCTCTCCAACGCCAGCGACGCCATCGACAAGCTGGCCTATAAGGCCCTCACCGATGACAATGTGGGTATGAGCCGGTCTGATTTCAAGATCACCATCACCGCTGACAAGGAGGCCAAGACCCTCACCATCTCGGATAACGGCATCGGCATGACCGAGGAGGAGCTGGAGAACAACCTGGGCGTCATCGCCAAGAGCGGCTCTCTCCAGTTCAAGAAGGAGATGGCCGAGAAGGAGGGCGTGGACGCAGGCGACGTGGATATCATCGGACAGTTCGGCGTGGGCTTCTACTCCGCTTTTATGGTGGCCTCTGACGTCAAGGTCCTGACCCGGGCCTACGGTTCCGATACCGCTTATCTGTGGGAGTCTAACGGCACCGACGGCTACACCATCACCGAGGCTCAGAAGGACACGGTGGGCACCGACGTCATCATGACCATCAAGGAGGACGGCGAGGAGGAGAAGTACAGCGACTACCTGGAGGAACACAACATCTCCCGGCTGGTCAAGAAGTACTCCGACTATATCCACTATCCCATCACCATGCTGGTGACCAAGTCCCGCCAGAAGCCCAAGCCCGAGGACGCCGGCGACGACTATCAGCCCGAGTGGGAGGACTACCAGGAGTGGGAGACCCTGAACTCCATGGTGCCCCTGTGGCAGAAGAAGAAGGAGGACGTCACCGAGGACGAGCTGAACGCCTTCTACACCGACAAGTTCAACGACTGGGAGAAGCCCCTGACCAGCATCCAGGTCCATGTGGAGGGCAACGTCACCTATGACGCCCTGCTCTATATCCCCAGCCGTACCCCCTATGACTTCTACACCCGGGACTACAAGAAGGGCCTGCAGCTCTATTCCTCCGGCGTGCTGATTATGGACAACTGCGCCGACCTGCTGCCCGAGCACTTCCGCTTTGTCAAGGGCGTGGTGGACACCCCCGACGTCAGCCTGAACATCTCCCGCGAGATGCTGCAGCAGACCCGCCAGCTCAAGGTCATCGCCAAGAACCTGGAGAAGAAGATCAAGGCGGAGCTGCTCAAGCTCCAGAAGGAGGAGCGGGAGAAGTACGAGCAGTTCTGGAAGAGCTTTGGCCTCAACGTGAAGTACGGCGCCGTGTCCGACTACGGCATGAACAAGGATAAGGTGCTGGATCTGCTGCTGTTCCTCTCCTCTCAGGCGGAAAAGGGCACCACCCTCCGGGAGTACAAGGATCGGATGCCGGAGAGCCAGGAGTATATCTACTATGTCTGCGGCGACGACGCGGGCCAGCTCGCCAAGCTGCCTCAGGCCGAGCGGATTCTGGACAAGGGCTATGAGATCCTCTACCTCACCGACGAGGTGGACGAGTTCGTCATGCAGGCCATCGGCGAGTTTGACGGAAAGAAGCTCAAGAGCATCAACGATGAGGACGCCCTCCCCGAGACCGAGGAGGAGAAGAAGGCCGCCGAGGAGAAGGCAGAGTCCGGCAAGGCTGTGCTGGACTTCCTCAAGGAGACCCTGGGCGACAAGATCAAGGAGGCACGCATCTCCAAGATCCTGAAGAGCCACGCCGTCTGCATGACCGCCGACGGCCCGGTGACCATCGAGATGGAGAAGTATATGAAAAAGCAGGGCGCCGACATGGGCGGTATGAAAGCTGAGCGGGTGCTGGAGCTCAACGCCGACTCCGACGCCTTCGCAGCCCTCAAGGATGCTGTGGAGAACGACCCGGAGAAGGCCAAGCTCTATGCCCAGGTGCTGTACAACCAGGCCCTGCTCATTGCCGGCCTCCCCATCGAGGATCCCGCCGCCTATACCGACCTGATCTGCAGTCTGCTGAAGTAAATCAGATTTGTGCAGTCAACAGTGCGCCTGCTCTCTCAAAAGAGGGCAGGCGCATTTTTGCGGAAAACTTGCCAGAAAAACAGGAAATATGCTACAATGATGTCAAACGACAGACGAGGAGGAAACGCCGATGAAAAAGTGGAAGCAAGGGCTGCTCTCCCTGTGCCTGGCACTGACGGCGGCGGCGCTGTTTCTGCCGACCTCGGGCTGGGCGGCGGAGGATCTGCTGCTGGACGGCGGGATTGGCGTTACGGCGGAAGAGCTGACGCCGGAAGCGGCCGTGCAAGCCGATGCGTACGGCGCGGACGGTACAGATGATACGGAAGTGGACATGACACTGGCCGCCCCTGTGCTGACCGGCGCGGAGACTGTCGCTGTTCAGGACAAAGGGGGAAACTGGTACAGTGTGGTCAGAGTCACCTGGGAGCCGGTGGAAGGAGCTGAAAAATATCAGGTCCTCCGGCGGACGGAGGACGGCGACTGGGAGACAGCGAGCTATTCCGCCGAAACCAGCTATGAAGATTATGACGTGACCCGCTCCACTTTCTATTACTACACTGTCCGCTGTGTGGACACAGCCAGTGAGCCCTGCAGCCCCTATGATGAGAAGGGCGTCTCGGTCTATTATCCCTCCGGCAGCTGTGGGGAGCAGGTCTCCTGGAAGCTGGTCTCCGGCAATGTGCTGGAGATCACCGGCAGCGGCTCCATGTATGACACCTATAATATGGAGACGAGTCCCTGGTATGCCCTGCGCCGGTACATCACCCAGGCGCGGGTAGGGGAGGGAGTCACCCACCTCAGCGGCTACGCCTTCCAGGGCTGCACAGCGCTGAAAGAGGCCATACTGCCGGAGAGCCTGACCTCTGTGGGAACGTATGCCTTTTTCAACTGCACTGCTCTGGAGACGGTGAACCTTCCTCAGGGGATAACGGAAATTCCTGAGCGTACCTTTTACGGCTGCAGCAGCCTCACCGGGCTGACCTTGCCAGACGGTCTGACGGCCATCGGAAAGGGAGCCTTTGACGGCTGCTCCAGACTGACTGGCCTGACCTTGCCGGAGAGCGTGACTGAGATTGGCTCATCCGCCTTCTCCAGCTGCAAAAAGCTGACCCGGATTGACCTCCCCCAGGGGGTGACGGCGCTGGGACTGAATACTTTCTATGGCTGCGTCTATTTGCAGGAGATCACATTCCCGGAGGGCTTTACCACACTGGGCGCTTATGCCCTCTCCGGATGTCTCAGCCTGACCAGCCTGGAGCTGCCGGAAAGCCTGACCAGCCTGGGAGTGGGCGCACTGCGGGGCTGCAGCGCGCTGGAAACCATCTTTTTCCGGGGCGGCTGCCCGGATATGAGTGGGGAGTCCTTCCCCACCGGCTGCGAGATCCGGGCTTACTATCCCATGTACGACCAGAGCTGGACAGCTGAGCGGCGGCAGGCAGTGGACAACTCCAATCTGGTCTGGACTGGCTGGACGCCCTCCACTGGAGCCGTCCAGCGCTGCGCCACTCCGGTGCTGACGGCTGCCAACGACACGGGCGGCGTCAGGATCAGCTGGAACATAGTCCGGGGGGCGGAGCAATACCGTGTCTTCCGGTGGAATGCGGCCCAAAAAAAGTGGAATACGCTGACCACTACGGGAGGGCTCAGCTATGTGGATACCACAGCCGCCAGCGGCACAACCTATCAGTATACAGTGCGCTGCCTTGTGGGCGGGAAGTACGCCAGCGGCTACGATCTGGAGGGAAGGACAGTCTGTTATCTGACAGCACCCGAGGTGAAAGCGGCCAATGCCGCCGGCGGCGTCACAGTCACCTGGTCGAAGGCGGCAGGCGCAGAGCAATATGTCGTCTACAGAAAGCTGGCGGGAGGCAAGTGGGAGATCCTGACCACAGTGAAGGCCGGGGAAAAACGCAGCTATCTGGATACCGGTGTGAAAGATGGGAGCGGAAACCGCTACTACTACACCGTGCGCTCTGTCAAAGGGGATGCGCGCAGCGACTATGTAAAAAATGTCGCCCTCTATTACTTGAGCCAGCCTGCGGTGAAGGCCGCTTCGGCAGCCAACGGGGTCACAGTGACCTGGAGCCGGAGCGCCGGCGCGGAGAGCTATCGGGTCTACCGTAAAACAGGCAGCTCCAACTGGAAGGGGATCGCCACGGTTACCGGGGAGAAGACGCTGTGCTATTCCGATACGTCGGCGCAGAGCGGGACAACCTACATTTACACCGTCCGGGCCCAAAAGGGCGGAACACTCAGCTCCTATCTCACCTCCGGAGCGCAGGTGACCTATCTGACCCAGCCCGCTGTCTCGGTCAGCAATGGGAGCACCGGCGTCAATGTGTCCTGGAAAAAAGTTTCCGGTGCGGAAGGCTACCGGGTCTACCGGAAGATTCCGGGCGGAAGTTGGAGTCGGATCGCCACCCTCAAGGGGAGTGACACGCTTCAGTACACCGACAAGGGGATTGCAGATAAAAACGGCAGCACCTATCTCTATACGGTTCGGGCGGTGAAGGGAAGCGCCCTCAGCTCCTACCACAGCGGCAAGAGCATCATTCGCCTCACCCGGCCCAGCATTGCCAAGCTGAGCAACAGCAGCAGCCGCAAGCTCACGGTTCAGTGGGGCAAGAACAGCAAGGCCACCGGCTACCAGATCCAATATGCCACCAGCTCCGGCTTTTCCGGGGCCAAGACGGTGACGGTGACCTCAGGATCAACTGTAAAGACCACCATCTCCAGCCTTACCCGGGGAAAGACCTACTATGTCCGGGTGCGGGCAGTCTGTACTGCGGGGGCGTCACCTCCTATTCCGCCTGGAGCAGTACCAAAAGTCTGAAAATTTCAAAGTAAACCAGATGTCCCGGCCCTCAAAGGGGCCGGGACAGTGTTTTCAATCGCTGTGCCTTGCCGCGGCGTCCAGCCGCACCTCGGGAAACAGCGACCCCAGTGCCTCGGTGATCTCCCCCCAGCGCCGCCGAGCATCCGGCTGCTGTCCACCGGGGAGCTGCAGCAGCGCACCCCAGTCCCGCAGCCGCAGCCGCAGATCGGAAAAGCCCAGAGCCATCAAAGCCCGCTCTCCTGTCTCTACCCGGGCCAGATCCGCAGGCGTGATCACCCGACCGGTGGGAAACCGGGTGGCAAGGCAGGCATAGCTGGGCTTGTCCCAGGTGGGGAGCCCCGCCTCCCGGCTCCGGCGGCGGATCTCCGCCTTGGTCAGGCCGCACAGCCGCAGGGGGCTCTCCACCTCCAGCTCGGCCAGGGCACGCATTCCGGGACGGTCATTGGCGTCGTCGCTGGCGTTGGTGCCCTCCCAGAGCAGGGAAAAGCCTGCCGCCTCCGCCCCCCGGCGCAGGGTGGTAAACAGCAGACGCTTGCAGTAGTAGCAACGGTTCGAGGGGTTCTCCCGGATTTTCGAGCAGGAGAGAGGCTCCGCTGTCAGTACAATGAGGGGGACACCCAGAGACTGGCAGAGGGCCTCCGCTCCCTGCCGCTCCCAGCGGGGCTGGAAGGGGGTGTCGATGAAAAAGGGCTGCACCTCCGCTCCGGATTCCAGAGCGGCCCAGAGCAGAAAGGCGGAGTCGGTGCCTCCGGAAAAGGCCAGGGCGCCCCGGAAATGGGCGGAAAAATACTGCTGCAGGTTCATAGCCGCCTCCTAAAACGTTTTTTTCAGTATAGCATGGAGCGAGAGAGGATGCAATCGGAACGAAAATATCTGTTTTCTAACTGATGGTCTTGCATAAAAGTCGAAAAAGAGCGGAAAGAAATGGAGAAGAACCCCTTTGAACAGGAGGAAAGCTGTGCAAAAAGGAGGAAAAATTCCACAGGACGGTTGACACCCGGAGAAAAGTATGTTATAGTAGCTATACATAAAGGGAAACAGGCTTCCCTGCTGCTTCCCGGAAAGAATGTAATCTGTTTGCTGCTGATTTCTGGAAGCGCGACTCCAGAGAAGAAGAGGAGGAAACCTGACATGAAGAAAGTTTACGAGGCTCCGGCTGTTCATCTGGAGCAGTTTGTGGCCAATGAGTATATTGCTGCCTGTGATAGTGGCACGGTGTACAAGTTTACGTGTGATGCGGGAGGCGGAGAGCGCGGCGATGTTTTTACTTCTACTGGAGAGAACTTAACTCGGGGCTCTAGGAAATATTATCATGCGTGTAACCAGACTCATGAGGCCAGTACTCAGGACGACTTTATTGAAGGAACTTTAGTGTTCAATGGTGGCAATGATCAAACAGGTGGTTATGTTGGCATGTGGCCGTTCGGTCACTATGAGGACTATGAGTCAACTCCTGTGATTATCTGGACTGATGGTGGCACCAACGTTCACTGTACTACGGAGTTAGATATGGAAAATTGGAAGACTGACAAGTCTTAAGCTATACCACAGCCTTTACCCGGTGTTTAGGTCTGCGTATGGAACGACGATATGAATTACATTAAGAGGACCGGATGATTCCGGTCCTTTTTTTGCAAAGCAACGCAGAGGCGCGACCGTATGAGAGAAGGGAGGGTCACATGGAACAGACACAAAACCTGACCCGCATTGAGGAGCAGCTCTGTGACCGTGCCACCCAGGCCCTGAGGCCCATCGGCGGCACGCTGGAGCTGCTGCCTCTTTGCAATATGAACTGCGATATGTGCTATGTCCGCCTCAGCCGGGGGGAGCTGGA
Source organism: uncultured Clostridia bacterium (assembly GCA_945926565.1). Taxonomy (GTDB): domain Bacteria; phylum Bacillota; class Clostridia; order Oscillospirales; family Oscillospiraceae; genus Onthomonas. Next base: position 11,972 of record CAMELY010000005.1, read on the forward strand.
GCGGCAAGGCCGGCTGCGCACTGCCGATGAGTGGCTGGCCCTTGCCCGGGAGATGAAGAAAGAGGGGGTGCTCTTTCTGCTGCTCACCGGCGGGGAGCCGCTGCTCTATCCCGACTTCCGGCGGCTGTGGCTTGGCCTGCAGGAGCTGGGGATGATCCTCTCCCTCAACACCAACGGCACCCTGCTGGACGAGGATACCGCTGCCTTTTTGGGGGCCCACAAGCCCCGGCGGGTAAATATCACCCTCTACGGCTGTGACGACGGGGCCTATGAGCGCTTGTGCCACTATCCCGGCGGATTCAAAAAGACGATGCGGGGCATCCGCCTGCTTCAGGCCCAGGGGGTGGACATCCGCATGACCTGTACTGTCAGCCGGGAGAACCGGGACGATCTGGATCGGGTGATCGCCATCGGCAAGGAGCTGGGCGTCCACATGACGGTGGACACCTATCTGGATCCCGCCCAGCGGGAGCGGCCCCTGCCTTTTGACCAGCAGACCCGGCTCCCGCCGGAGGAGGCGGGCCGCCTGCGGGCCAGATTCTGGAAGCTGTTTTATGACCGGGAAAAGTACCGGGCAATGGCGGAGGAGATGGTCTGGCGGGCAACCCATACGCCGCCGGGAGAGGCTGTGCCGGGAAAGGTGCGCTGCCGGGCGGGGCGCAGCTCCTTTGTCATCAACTGGCAGGGACGGATGATTCCCTGCCTGATTCAGGATCACCTGTCTGCCAACGCCTTTGAGCAGGGCTTTGCCGCCGCATGGGAGCAGATTACCCGGGGAACCCAGGAGATCCGCACCAGCCCGAGATGCAGTGCCTGCCGCTTGCGTACGGTCTGCACCGCCTGCTGTGCCCGAGCCCGGCAGGAGACGGGGGCCTTTGACGGCACGCCGGAATATCTCTGCCGCTATACGACGGGAATGATTCAGGCCATGGCGGAGGATTTGGAGGAGATGGGGGTCATCAAAAGAGTGCCCGCTCCAAACAGCTGACCGCCTCCTCTGAGATGGTACATCCCAGGTAATACACCGGCACCGTGGAGCAAAGCTCCAATGCCAGATCGGTGGCCCGGCTGGTGAAAGCCGGATTCCAGCGGTTGACAGTCAGCTGGCCAAAAACCAGCCGCATTGCCTCCAGCGGCGTGAGCCGGCGTGCGGAGTTCTCTTTTGCCTGACTGAGCATGACGATGGCGCGGATGGGGGTTGTCTCATTGTGACAGACGCCGGAGCTGCCGCAGACCGGCCAGCCCTGGGCAATCCAGCCGCCTGCACGCTTGCCCAGTAGGGCTCTGTCTCCGTTGACGGTCTCCGCCCCCCGGTACCGCTCCCACAGGTTGGCCTGGGTGGTCTTGCCGGTTTCGGAAGGGGCGGAGAAGAGGATTGCTTCTCCCCGGTATTTGACATAGGCGCAGTGGAGTACGAGCTGGTCTAAGACGATCATCCGCCGTTCCAGCGCCAGCAGGGAGGCAAATATGGTGTCTGAGCCAAGCTGCTCCCGCCAACCCGGCGCCAGCGTAACCCGGGCGTGGGCGGCGTCCAACTCCTGATAGTAGGCATAGGGGACAGGGACGCCGGAAATGCCCAGCAGACGCCCCTCTCCCGTATCGGTCTGAAAGACGGTGAGATCCGGACGTCTGACCAGAGGCCGCGTCCGGGGCAGAAGGAGCGCGGAGGAGAAGCTCAGCTCATAGTGATAGGCCTCCGGCAGTACATTGGCCTCGAAAAGCGCCAGGTTTTCCGGCAGAGGCAGCATCTCCGGCACGGTGAGCCGAAAAGGGAAGGGGCCGATTTGGCAGCATCGTTGCATAGCGCAGCTTCCTTTCCAGAAAAAGAGTTGTTTCTCATAGCATAGCATTTTTTGTAGATAAAGTCGATAGAGGAGGATCTCTGTGTTTGACGACGAGAGAGAAAATCAGCAGCAGCAGAAGAAGAATGCCTTTTCCTCAGAGGCATTGAATACCCTTATCCGCCGTTGGAAGGAGGGCACCTTTTACGAGATTATAGACGACTGGAAGTGGATTTTCTCCTACAGTGCCCGCTATAAAGGCGCGATCCTCTTTTACACGCTGTTGGGTATCTTCAGCACCAGCATGGGCTTGGTGAGCAGCGTGGTCAGCAAATATCTGATTGACATTGTCACCGGATACCAGTTTGACCGGCTGCCGGTGCTGATTGCTGTGATGGTCGGCAGCACTGTGTTCAGCCTGGTCTTCGACAGCCTGATCAGCCGTCTTTCCACCAAGCTGAGCATTTACATCAACAACGATATTCAGGCGGATATCTTTGACAAGATTATTGACGCAGACTGGCTCAAACTGAGCCAGTATTCCAACGGTGACGTGCTCAACCGCTTCAACGGCGATGTGAGCACAGTGAGCGGAAACGCCATCAGCTGGCTGCCCAGCATCATTATCACCGTCTACAATTTTGTCGCTACCTTTGTCCTGATTCTGCACTATGACGTGGTGATGGCGGTCATCGCCTTTGCCAGCGCGCCCTTTATGCTGCTGGCCTCCAGGGTGCTGATTACCAGGCAGCGGGAGTACAACAAAAAAATGCGGGAAATGAGCAGTCAGCTCATGACCTTTGAGGCCGAGACCTTTTATAACTTCGACACCATCAAATCCTTCGGCATTTCCGGTCTTTACGGGCGAAAAATGCGGGGATGGCAGGAGAAGTTCAAGAAGGTCAGTCTGGACTACAATCTGTTTTCCATCAAAACCAATATCTTTATGTCCATCCTGGGCACGCTGGTGCAGTTCCTTGCCTTTGGCTACTGCCTGTTCCGCCTGTGGACGGGAGATATTACCTATGGCACCATGACGCTGTTCATGACCCAGCGGAGTAAGCTCTCCAGCGCCTTTTCCTCCCTGGTGTCCATTATCCCCTCCTTCCTCAACAGCTCCGTCTCCGCTCACCGGATCCGGGAGCTGGTACAGCTGCCCCGGGAGGTGCATATCCCAGAGGAGTCGGAGGAGATGGCCCGGGCGGCAGCCCAAGGCTTTGAGGTGCGGATGACCGGAGTGGATTTCTCCTATGTGGAGGCTCAGCGGGTGATCACCCACTCCGACTTTGTGGCCCGGCCCGGCGAAATTGTGGCCCTGGTGGGCCCCAGCGGGGAGGGTAAGACCACCCTGATCCGGCTCATTCTGGGCCTGATCCGGCCGGAATCCGGTGAGGCCCTCCTGGTGGGCGGCGACGGGAGCCAGGTGGAGATCAACGCTGATACCCGCCGCTATTTTGCCTATGTGCCCCAAGGCAACACCCTGCTCTCCGGCACAGTGGAAGAGAATCTGCGTATGGTCAAGGAGGACGCCACAGAGGAAGAGATCGTCCAGGCGCTGAAGACCGCCTGCGCCTGGGACTTTGTCCAAAAGCTGGAGGGCGGCATTCACGGCAAGCTGGGCGAGCGGGGAAGAGGCATTTCCGAGGGCCAGGCCCAGCGGATCGCCATCGCCCGTGCGGTGCTCCGGGACGCCCCGGTGCTGCTGCTGGACGAGGCAACGTCTGCGCTGGATGTGGAGACAGAGCGGCAGGTGCTGCGCAATATCGTCCGGCAGAATCCCAACAAGACCTGCATTGTCACCACCCATCGGCCCAGCGTGCTGGGCCTGTGCCAGCGGGTGTATCGGGTGATGGAGACCCGGGTGCGGGAACTCACCGAGGAGGAGTCTGCGAAAATGGTGATGGATTTCTGACCGGGACTTGTAGGATGAGGTTTCAGTGTGTTACAATAACCTGAACTTGGATTTTCAGGAGGGCAGACAGATGAAAATCAGCAGAGACTATATCATCCGGGAAATTGCGGGCGAATATGTGGTGGTGCCTACCGGCGCGGCAGCGGCACGCTTTAACGGCCTGATTACCATTAACGGTATCGGCGCCTTCCTGTGGCGCATGCTCCAGGAGGAGGCGGACGAGGCCGGACTGCTTCAGGCAGTGCTGGAGGAGTACGAGACGGACGAGGCTACGGCGAAGGCGGATATCGCACAATTTCTCCAGGTGCTGGAGCAGAACGGCATTCTGGAACGCTGATGCTGCTGAATGAGGAGGACTGAACGAGACCGATGAGAAGACCGATCCAGTTTTGGCTGTTTGTGCTCCTGATTGCGGTAAGCGCCGTCTTTGCCGTCACATTATGGGGAGATATGTCCCGGGAGGTCAACCGCAGCCCCGAGATTTCCTTTGACGCCCAGGAGATTACGGTCAGCGTGTCAGACGACCAGTCTGCCCTGCTGCAGGGGGTCACCGCCAGCGACTCAGAGGACGGAGATGTGACCGGCTCTCTGGTGGTGGAGAGCATCGCCGAATTTCAGGAGGATGGCTCCCGGGAGGTGACCTACGCCGCCTTTGACAACTCCGGAAATGTGAGCAAGGCCAGCCGGCAGCTCCGCTACAGCGACTATCGCAGCCCGGAGATCAAGCTGGTCCAGGAACTGAAAACGGTGGTGGGCACCGATATCAACCTCCAGGACTGTGTCCGGGTGGAGGACGTGCTGGACGGGGATCTCACCAATCAGCTCCGTATTGTGGAGAGCGATTACAGCAACTATGTGCCCGGCGAATATCAGATTACGATTCAGGTGACCAACAGCGCCGGAGACACCACAGAGCAGACCTTTCCCATTCAATGTGTCTCTGAGCAGGAGCTGGGAGTTCCCACAATCACGCTGTCTGTCTACAGCGTCACGCTGCAGACGGGGGCGGCGTTCCGGGCCGAAGACTACATTGAGGAGGTCAGCGGGTCCGATGAGACGGGCCGGACGCTGACCAGTGCGGATGTCCGCATCTCCAGCGGGGTGGATACGCAGGAGCCGGGCACCTATCAGGTGGGCTATTCCCTGCAGGGCAGCGGAGGTACGGGCACTGCCCGGCTCACAGTGATTGTCGAGTGAGGGGGGAGCGCGTATGACAAGCTATGGACGGGAGGGCGTGGAAAACGCCCGGTTTCTGCTCCCCACCATTCTGGGAGATGTGCTGCGCCAGTGGCTTACCATCCTGCTGGCCGGACTGATCGCCGCTATGAGCGCCTTTATCTGGCTGTCCTGGAGTTGGCAGCCGGAGTACAGCATGACCGCCTGCTATGCGATCATGTCCAAGGCCACCGACGGATATGTGAGCTATACCACCGGATCCGTCTCCTATACAGTGGCCACTACCTTTAAATATCTCATTGACAGCGATATCCTCCAGGCTGAGGTGGCGGACGCCATGGGAACAGACCGCCTGGATGGGACGATCCAGACGGAGATCCTGAAGGATACCAATATCATGTATCTCACGGTGAAGGCGTCCACGCCGAAGAAGACCTACGACATTATGAGCGCCGTGGTGGAGAACTATCAGGAGCTGGTGGATGCTGTGCTGGGCAGCGTCACTCTGGATATGCTGGAGCGGCCGGTGATTCCTACCGCACCAAGCAACCAGCCCAATCGTGCCCGGACGGCGGCGACAGCCGGACTGCTGGCCATGGGTCTGACAGCGGCCCTGCTGGCCTTCCTCTCCTATAGCCGGGACTCGGTCAAGACGGAGGAGGACTTCCGGATCAAGCTGAATCTGAAGCGGCTGGCCACGATTCCGCAGGAGCGGCGGCGGCTGTCCCAGGGCCTTGATTTCCGCAAGCAGAAACACCTGCTCATCAATCAGTTTCCCATCAGCTATCAGTTTACTGAGGCAGTGGAGCTGCTGCGCACCAGCTTTGAGTACCGGGCGGAGAAGCAGAGCTGCAAGGTGATTCTGGTGACCAGCACCATGCCCAACGAGGGCAAATCCACCGTCTCAGTCAATCTGGCCCTCTCTCTGGCCAAGGCGGGCAGCCGGGTCATCTTTATCGACGGTGACCTGCGCAACCCCACCATCCACTCCATGCTTAAGCTGGACAAAGTGATTCGCCGGGATCTGGGCCAGTTCCTCCAGGGGCAGTGCGGCTTCCCTGATGTGGTAGTGGACTACAGAAACCCGGAGATGTATGTGCTGGCCGGCAAGGCCAGCTATGAAAACGCCTCGGAGCTGCTGGGCTCCCGTGTGATGAGCCTGATGATCCGGGAACTGCGGACCAAGGCGGACTATATTATCATCGACACGCCGCCTGCCGGCGCCATGGTGGACACCGAGGAGGTCTCTCACTATGCCGACGGCGCTATCCTGGTGGTGCGGCAGAACCATGCCCCCACGGGAGCTATCCTGGATGTGGTGGACGCCCTGAAGCAGACCAAGATCCAGGTGCTGGGCTGCGTGTTCAACAATGTCCAGAACTGGGACTGGATGTCCGGACGGGACTATCAGCCGGCGGCCGGGCAGAATGAAGGACACCGCCGGTAAAGGGGGGATCGGATATGAGCAGCTATGAAAAGCAGGAAGCGGGGCAGGAGGAACTGATTGATCTGACCGTTGTACTGCACCAGTTCTTTAAGATCCTCCGGCAGATGCTGGCGCTTGTGCTGACCCTGACCGTGCTGGGCGGCGCGGGCTATTGGGCGCTGCAGCGGTTGAGATATACGCCCCAATATACCGCCTCCGCGCCCTTCGTGGTCAGAGCGAGCTCCGGGGGGATTGTCAATGAGTACAGCGACAGCCTGACGGCAGAGCAGTTGGCCAATCAGTTCCCTCAGATCATCAACAGCAGCGCCCTGCAGAAGCGGGTAATGCGGGAATTGGGGCTGGACTATATCCCCGGCACCATCAGCCTGGATTTGGTTCAGGACACCAAGCTGGTGACCATGCGGGCCACTGCCCGGGATCCCCAGATGGCCTACGATATTCTGATTGCTGTGCTGAACAACTATGAAGAGGTTTCCTTCAAGGTGCTGGGCAGCACGTCCATGACGTTGCTGCGGGAGCCAGTGGTGCCGACCGAGGTGGACAACCCCTTTTCCGACCTGCGTCAGCTGGCCAAGGGCGCACTGGGCGGCCTGACGGCGGGCCTGCTGATTGTGCTGGTCTTCGCCATGACCCGCTTTACCATCAAGGACAAGGAGGATGTGAAAAAGCAGCTGAACATCCCCTACCTGGGCGCGGTGCCCAGGGTGCCTGTCCGGCGGCTGGGCAAGGGCAGGGAGAGCCTGATCTCTGTCTCCAATGAGCGAGTCGGTTTTGGTTTTCAGGAGGGCATGCGGCTGGTCCGCTCCCGCCTGATGCGGCAGATGGCGGTGGATGAGGAGAGCGAAACCCTGCTGCAAAAGGTCATTCTGGTCACAAGCGCGGCGGCCAAGGAGGGCAGCACCACCATCGCTGTGAATCTGGCCCTGACCATGGCGGCCAAGGGAAAACGGGTCATTCTGGTGGATTGTAATCTGCGCAGCCCGGAACTGAAGCGGCAGTACGGCCTGCCTCGGGATGCCTTCGGCATACAGGATGTGCTGGATGGGCGATGCAGCCTCAATGATGCGCTGACGCCCTATGAATCGGAAAACCTCCTGGTGATGGCGGGCGACCGCAGGATAGCCGAGTCTTCCGGGCGGATTCTCAGCAGCGCCATGGGTCAAGTGCTCCAGGCCCTGCGGCAGGCGGCGGATTTTGTGATTCTGGACACGCCGCCGGCGGGCGCAGTGGCGGACGCCGGAAATCTGGCCCGGTACTGCGACGGCATTGTGGTGGTCATCAAACAGGATACGACCCGAGTCTCCCGGATTGTCCGGGCGGTGGAGGAGCTGTCTGAGAGCGGAGCGCCGATTCTGGGCTGTGTGCTCAGCGCAACAGAGGGCGGCGAAGGCGGCTATGGCTATGGTTATGGCTACAGCTACAGCGGATACGGTTATGGCTATGGTAGCTACGGCTACGGTTATGGAAACTACGGCGGGAAACAGCCGGACAGAGGCCGAAAACCAAAAGCGGAATAAGATACAGACAATGAGGGCAGGAACAGCTTCCGGCCCTCATTTTAACTGACAAAAAGGATGGGCGTAGGTTTGCTGTCCTTGACTATCTGTGGAGAAACGGTTAAACTACTCTTATCAAACTGGAGGAGGGATCTTGTGGAGATTGAGCGAAAATTTTGGCTGGATCGGTTCCCGGAGGGGCTGCCTTTGGTGAAGCGGCTCCAGACCTGGCAGGGATATCTCTATACGGACCCGGCGGAGGTGCGGATCCGGCGCAGCCGGGTGGAGGACACCGGGGAGGAATACTACCGGCTGTGCATCAAAAGTCAGGGAGACCTCTCCCGCCATGAGGTAGAGACCGATTTGACCCGGGAGCAGTTTGAGGAGCTCTGCCTGTTGCTGGAGCCGGGAAAACCGCTGATCCATAAGGACTATCGGGCCTATGACCTGGGTGGCGGTCTGGTGCTGGAGTGTTCAGTGGTGGACGATGGGGCCTTTGCCTACGCCGAGGTGGAGTTTGACAGCGAGGAGGCCGCCCGGGCCTGGACGCCGCCGGACTGCCTGGGCCGGGAAACCACCTATGAGTCGGGATTTCGCATGAAAAAGTATTGGCATAACCGCAATCTGCTGCGCAAGACGCAGGAAAAGGAGTAAAACAGGATGGAATATCAAGCTCTGCTGTCCCATGTGGATCATACCCTGCTCACCCAGACGGCCACCTGGGCGGAGATCAAGACAATCTGTGATGACGGGGCAAAGTACGGCTGTGCCAGCGTCTGCATCCCGGCCAGCTTTGTAAAGCAGGCCGCCGAATACCTGGGGGGCAAATGCAAGGTCTGCACGGTCATTGGCTTCCCCAATGGCTATTCCACCACGGCGGCCAAAGTTTTTGAGGCGGCTGACGCAGTCAAAAACGGTGCGGACGAGGTGGATATGGTCATCAATATCGGCTGGGCCAAGGACGGCCGCTGGGAGGCGCTTTTGGAGGAAATCCGGGCGGTCAAGGCCGCCTGTGACGGCAGAATCCTCAAGGTGATCATTGAGACCTGTCTGCTGACCGACGAGGAGAAGATCAGACTCTGTGAGATCGTCTCCCAGTCCGGCGCGGACTATATCAAGACCTCCACCGGCTTTTCCACCGCCGGCGCCACCCGGGAGGACGTGGCCCTCTTTGCCCGCCATGTGGCTCCCCATGTGAAGATTAAGGCGGCGGGCGGCATCGCCAGTCTCCGGGACGCTCAGGATTTCCTGGATCTGGGTGCCGACCGCCTGGGCACCTCCCGGATTGTCAAGCTGATCAAGGGGCAGGAGGCACACGGGTACTGAGTATTCCGGCCTGCAGGGCAGTGCAGAAAACCTTTTCAGGTTTTACAGCAAAATTCTGTTTTTTGCTTGCCTTTGCACCGGGCTTGCGTTATACTGATCATATTCCTTCTTTTCAAAAGAATGTTTTGAAAGAGGACAAAATCTGAACAAGGAAGGTAGAAAACATGAAGAAGTTGAGTAAACTCCTTGCCCTGCTTCTGGCTCTGGCTATGATGCTGTCTCTGGCAGCCTGCGGCGGTTCCAGCGCGCCCGCTGAGAAGCCTGCAGAGGAGCCTGCTGCGGAAGAGCCCGCCGCTGAGGAGCCTGCAGAGGAGCCTGCGGAAGAGCCCGCTGAGGCCCCTGCCGCCCCTGCCGCTGATGTGGAGTACAAGGTGGCCATGATCACCGACTACGGCGACATCACCGACCAGTCCTTCAACCAGACCACCTATGAGGCCTGCAAGAGCTTCTGCGAAGCCAACAACATTGAGTTCCAGTACTACAAGCCCAACGGCGACTCCACCGCTGAGCGTGTGGCCATGGTCGACGCCGCTGTGGTGGACGGCTACAACGTCATTGTGATGCCCGGCTATGCCTTCGGCGGCACCATCGTCGAGGTCTCCGGCATGTATCCCGATGTGAAGTTCGTGGCTCTGGACGTGGCTGCCGGCGATATCCTGGAGGCCGGTGTGGGCGCTGGCTATGACTACAACCCCGACAACTGGGATGTGACCGAGTACTACAACACCGACAACGTCTACTGCGCGGTCTATCAGGAAGAGCTCTCCGGCTACATGGCCGGCTACGCGGCTGTCAAGCTGGGCTATAAGCACCTGGGCTTCCTGGGCGGCATGGCGGTTCCCGCCGTCGTCCGCTTCGGCTACGGCTTTGTCCAGGGCGCCAATGACGCCGCCAATGAGCTGGGCATTGCCGATCAGGTCGCTGTGGAGTATGTCTACGGCAACCAGTTCTATGGCGATGCTGACATCACCGCTTACATGGACACCTGGTATCAGACCAACGGCGTGGAAGTCGTCTTTGCCTGCGGCGGCGGTATCTTCAGCTCTGCCGCTGAGGCAGCTGCCAAGGTCGGCGGCAAGGTCATCGGCGTTGACACCGATCAGGCGCCCATCATCGACAGCTACGGCGAGGGCATGACTGTTACCTCCGCTATGAAGGGCCTGGCCCCCACTGTCAATACCATCCTGTCTGAGATCGTGGCCGGCAACTGGGGCAGCTATGTTGGTCAGATTCAGAAGCTGGGCCTGGTCTCCGGCGAGGATCCCACTGTGAACTATGTCCAGATTCCCATGGAGAGCACTCAGTGGAACGACGGCTTCACCCAGGACGACTATAAGGCTCTGGTGGCCAAGATGTACAGCGGCGAGATTACCGTCTCCGACGATACCTCCGCTATGCCCGCTCACGACATCACTGTCAACGAGTACGGCAACATCAAGTAAGAGAAAATCCATCTCAATCCGAGAGGGCGGGCCTTGTGCCCGCCCTTTCCGTATCTGTTTTGGGAAGTCACTTTTTCCTTTCTGTCAGAAATATCTGCAATCCAGCTTTGAAATTTGTAAAAGATATGCTATAATCACACTATCACCGTGCGCCGGGTTCCGCGGCCGGCGCTGACCGGGGACAGGCGGTTGGCCTTTCCCACACGTCGAGAAAAGGGGGCGGGTAAAGTTGGAGAATTATGCCATTGAAATGCTCCACATTACAAAGAAATTTCCGGGTATTATCGCCAACGATGACATCACGCTGCAACTGAAAAAGGGAGAGATCCACGCACTTCTGGGTGAAAACGGCGCCGGAAAGTCCACGCTGATGAGCGTGCTGTTCGGCCTGTATCAGCCGGAGGAGGGAGAGATCCGCAAGGACGGCAAAAAGGTGGAGATCAAGGACCCCAACGATGCCAACGCCCTGGGCATCGGCATGGTCCAC
>CAMELY010000006.1 GCA_945926565.1 uncultured Clostridia bacterium
GCTCGCCGCTCTCCACCCCGGTGGTGCCCAGCACCCCGGCGGCCAGGGCGGCCACAGGACGGAAGGGGGCGAACTGCTCCGGGCTGTGCTGAATCAGATGCCGGGTCACCATGGTGTGGTCGGCGGCCCTGGGGCCCACCGCGTCCGGGGTCACCAGCCGGTTGCCCAGCCCCACCACCAGGGCGGACAGCCCCTCCCCCTCCGGCAGCAGCCGGGTCAGCTCCCGGGCCAGGGCCTGGGCGGCCCGGGGAAAGGCGTCTGCCTCCCGGCGGAGCAGGCCGTTCAGGTCCAGGGTCAGATAGCGGCCCTGGGGCTTGCCCACCGCTTCGGCCCCCTCCGGGCTGGTGATCTCCACCTGGGTGACGGGAAAGCCCTGGATGGTGTCCTCGGTCACGGCGACGCCGGGAATCTCCCCGGTCTGCTGTTCGTTCAAAAGCTGAGTGGCCTCGATGGCCAGATCGGTACGCGGCAGTGGCATTTTGCTCTCCTCCCGGGGATGACCCCTATATCTGGTGGCGCAGTCTCTCTGCCTCCCTATTTTTTGCCGCCGGGGCGGGGATATGCAGGAATTTCAAAAAAATTTGAAAAAACAGTTGCTTTTTCCCCGGACAGATGCTAGAATACATACTTGCACAGGATTGTGCTCAATTGCTATTAGAGGAGGTGTTTGGTTTGCCGAATATTAAGTCTGCCAAGAAGCGCGTTCTGGTGACCGAGACCAAGGCCATGCAGAATAAGGCCGCCAAGTCTGCTGTGAAGACTTCCCTGAAGAAATTTGACGCCGCGGTGGCTGAGGGCAACCGCAGCGAGGCTGATAGCGCCTACAAAGTGGCTGTGCAGGCAATGGACAAGGCTGCTGCCAAGGGTCTGTTCCACAAGAACAAGGCCGCCCATACCAAGAGCCAGCTGACCATCAAGCTGAATTCTGTCCAGGGCTAAGGCTATACTTGTTGTCGCATAGGACCGTCTGCCAAAAGCAGACGGTTTTTTGCCATCCTGGGCGCTTATACTTTCTGAGGATGGATTCCAACCGGAAAGGGGGACTTGTATGAAAAAATGGCTGGAACGGCCCAACGTTCTCTTTTGCCTGGAGCTGGTTCAGATCTATCTGGAGAAAAAGGTCTCCCGGGCCAGCGCCCAGCTGGCCTACTATATTCTGCTGAGCATTTTTCCGGTGCTGATCGTCGTCTCTGCGATTCTGGGCATGCTGCCTCTCTCCGGCTCTGACCTGCTGGGTGATGTCATCGACGTACTGCCCGCCGCCGTGGGCTCCCTGCTGGAGGATTACCTGCTCTATGTCCAGAACAATCAGAGCGTTGCGCTGATCAGCGGCGGCGTCATCATGACCATCACCGCCTCCTCCGCCGCATTCCGGGGCCTGATGGACATCTTCGGCGAGGTATTCGGCCAGCGGGTGCGAGGGGGCATCATCGGAGTGTTCTTCTCCGTCCTGCTCTCCCTGCTGCTGCTGGTGATGATTTACGGCAGTCTGCTGGTGGTGCTGCTGGGCGACTGGCTGCTGGGCATGATTCAATTTCTGCTGGATATGCCGGTGGTGCACTACAGCTGGCGGCTGATCCAGCTGCTGATGCCCTTTGGGCTGATCTTTCTTGCGCTGGCCCTGATCTACCGGCTCACCGCCCGCACCCCCCGGCACAAGCGGATGGTGCTCCCCGGGGCGCTGCTGGCTGCTGTGGCGCTGGTGGCGGCGACCCGCCTGTTTTCCACCTTCATCGGCGTCTCCAGCCGGTACGCCACCGTGTACGGCTCCCTGGCCTCGGTCATTATCCTGATGGTTTGGCTGTTTCTTTGCAGCAACATCCTGATTATGGGCAATATCTTCAATTTTGTCCGGGCCCGGCACCGGGAGCTCTACGGCACCGGCCGCCTGCCCCGGCTGCATCTGAAAAAGAATTCTGAAACATAAAGTGCGCCCCTCCGCTCATCGCTGAGCAGAGGGGCGTGTTTTTCCGCTTTACAGACGGATCAATAGTAGGTCCAGGACGAGGCGCCGGCCTTGGCACTGACGCCCCAGATGGAGGTGTCATAGAAGAACTTGCCTGTGACGGCGGGATCGGTGGGGTCAGATTTACGGGAAGAAATCTTATCCACCTGAGGCACACCGAAGGGCCCGGCATTGGAGGTGTTCTTGTAGAGCACCACCGGTATACGGTGATCCTCGCCATAGCCGTTTTTCGTAATATCCTGAATCAGGTAGGCATAGATGCACTGCATCCGGATACAACCGCCGGTATTATTTCTGTTGCTGACCATGCTGTTGTAAGAGGAGGAGGAGAAGCTGTAGGGGCTCTTGGAGCCGAAATACAGGGCGGAGTGGAACCAGCTGTAGGTGCCGCAGATATAGGTGGCATACTGCTCAAAGCTTCCGGAGTCCAGCCAACGCTGTCCGGCTCTTGCCTTCAGATAGGCGGACGAGGTGCCTTCAACATATTTCGTTTTGCTGGGATTGCCCACGCAGCGCACCGAGACCGCCGGGATGCAGTAGGAATCTGTGGCGCTGTCGTAAAGGTAAATTGTGACGTAGCTGGGATTGCTGTCATTGGTATTGATACAAAATACGATTCGGCATTTCAGATTCCGGTAGCTCTTGCCAAAGTAGGAGTACAGGTTGGTAACCAGCGCGCCGGTCTTGGTGTCAAAGTAATACTTATAGGTGCTGCCGTTGCGTTTGAGGTACTGCCAGCCCACCAGGCAGACACCGTCCTTGACGTAATAGGTATTCCCATTTTTCTTCACCCAGCCGCTGCCGCTCATGGTGATGGAGAAGGTCATGCCGTCCTCATAAGCACCGTAGGAAACGTGCTTCTTGCCGTCGACAGTGGTAGTCTTGTAGGCCTTGACCGTGTAGTAATAGGCGGTGTTCTTATTCTTGACGGAGGTATCCTTATAAGAGAGGACAGAGGCGTCGGTGGTGGTGGCCAGCCGTTCCCACGTTCCGCCGGAGGTCTTGCGATAGACCATGTAGCCGTCGGCGCCGGAGACCGCCTTCCATTTGACTGTAGTACCGCTGGAGCTGCACAGCACCGACTCCATAGCAGGGGCAGGCAAGTAGATGGCGTAGATACCCGTGGAATTGTAGTAGCTCAGCGAGGTCTTATCCGAGGCCACAGCACGGACGGTATAGAAGTAATTTGTTCCTGCAGAGAGCTTGCTGGAATCCACATAGGTTTCCGTGGCGCCGCTGGAGATCGTCGCAATCTGTTTCCAGCTGCTGCCCTCTGTCTTCCGGTAGACCCGGTAGCCGGCGGCGCTGGGCACCTTGGTCCAGGAGATCTTGATACCGGAGGTCGTGTTCTGAGACGCAGCATTCAGGACCGGAGCAGACAGGAAGATATACTTCTGGTAGACGAAGCCGCCCCAGTTGTTCTTCGTGTCAAGGCCCACCTTCTGAATATCACCAGTGCCGTAATAGGCCCGGACGGTATAGTTGCAGGTCGTGCCGTTGGCGACGGATTCGGTATCCACATAAGAGGCGGAGGTAGCGCCGGCCTTGAGGGAACTGGCAGATATCTTAGTCAGGGTGACCAAAGTATCGCCCACCTTCCGGAACACCCGGTAACCAGTGGCCTTGCTGTCCAGCTCCCAAGTAACCCGGGTGCCATTGGAGGCGGCGGCCACCGTGACTTTGACCGGTGCATGATAGACAGACGCGGCAGCGGGCGTATAGTAACCGCTGATATGGTCCTTGTCCTTATAAATTGCCCGGACAGTGTAATAGTACGCGCCGTTGGCCGCAGCGGTCTTATCCAGATAGCTGTTCTTGCCGGCCCCGGTCAGTGTCGTCAGAGTCTTCCAGTTGCTGTCCGCCGTCTTCCGGTAGACAATGTAGCCGGTAGCCCCGGTCACCGCAGTCCATTTGACTGTCATACCGGTACCGCTGCTGTAGACATCGCCCAACTCCGGCGCAGCCAAGTAGAGCAGGGCCGCCGCCGTTTTATAGGGGCTCCACAGGTTGGTGGTATAGGTCTTGTTCTTGTCCATCGCGGCTGTATCGCCGTAATAGGCCCGGACGGTGTAGGTATAGGTCTTGCCGCTGACCGCGGTTTTGTCCAGATAGGATGCAGTGGTACCCTTGGTGATATTGGCAACAATTGTGTAGCTGGATTCGCCGCTGGCTTTTCGGAAGACCCGATAGCCGGTGGCCTCGGCATCCTTGCTCCAGGTCACCTTTACGCCGCCGGCGGCATTGGCCGACTTAACCACAGGGGTGGCGTGGTAAGCGATGCTCTTGGTGGCATCGCTGCGGAAATCGTAGTATACGCCCCCGATTCCATCGGCATTAAAGGCCCGGACGGTGTAGAAGTAGTGCATACCCACCTCGGCCTTGGTATCCGTATAGGTGGTGACCGTGTTCTTCACCTCACCCAGGAAAGTCCACTTGGCCGTGCTGGCGTTGGCCGCCTGACGGTAGATCCGATAGGTGGAAGCGCCGGCCACTTTGCTCCAGGTCAGGCTGATGCCGGTGCCGGTGCTGTAGGCTTTTGTAATCTCAGGGGCGGCCAGATAGTAGACACTGGCGCTGGCCGTATAACCGCTCCACAGGTTGGTGGTATAGGTCTTGTTCTTGTCCATCGCGGCTGTATCGCCGTAATAGGCCCGGACGGTGTAGGTATAGCTCTTGCCGCTGGCTGCGGTTTTGTCCAGATAGGATGCAGTGGTGCCCTTGGTGATATTGGCAACCGTTTTGTAGCTGGATTCGCCGCTGGCTTTTCGGAAGACCCGGTATCCGGTCGCGTCAGCATCCCGGTTCCAGGAAACCATCGGACCGCCGGCTGCGGACTTCACCGTGACCTTGGGGATCGCCCGATAGGTATAGCTCACCACGCTGGTATCACCGGAGAGAGAGCCGTCAGCATAGACCGCACGCACCTGATAGAAATAGGTTGTGCCCACATTTGCTGCAGTGGAATCTGTATAGGTGGTTGTGTCGGCATTCACCGTGCCGATGGGATCCCCCCAAGGCTGGCTGGCGTCAGTACGGCGGTAAATCCGGTAGCTCTGAGCTCGATCCAGCTTCTCCCAGGTGAGTGTGGGGCTGTCGCCGGTGCTGCTTTTCTGGGCCACACCGATGATATGTACCGCGGGTATCAAGCCGGACTCATAAGACAGGCCTTCATACGCACCGGTGTAGAGGCCGTTCTCTTTTCCCTCCTGATTGAAGGCAAAGAGATAGCTGGAATGCACAGCGGCATCCGGATCCACAAAGACCTCCGGGGCAGTATACACCATCCGGCTCTCATCCTCCGGGGTCTGGCCGTCCTCCTGCGTGGGGGCGTCAGTCAGGCTCAGATAGTGATCAGAGAAGAGAAACAGAGCTTCTTCACTCTGCAGCACGCCCTTGTCGTAGTAGAAGAAGTAGGGATGCTCCAGCATCTTCTCCCGGTCTTCCTCATTGTAGTCGTAAAAGGCCACGACGCCGGTATATTGCTCCTCGGCAGTCTTGCCGTCGGCTTCTTTGCCGGAATCAGCATAGCCGGTGATGTATACAACCAGCTTCTCCGGAGCCTGATAGTTGCCTTCGGCGTCCAGATAGGCCGCGTTTACCGGAGTGTTGGGGGTTTCTGACTGCTGAGGCTCCTGGCCAGCCGGCTGCTCCTGGGCGGCAGGCTGCTCCTGAGCGGCAGGCTGTTCCTGGGCGGCAGGCTGTTCCTGAGCGGCAGGCTGTTCCTCGCCCCCAGGCAGAACAGTGTCCTGACTGTCGTCAAATGGGCTCAGGGCTGTTGTGGTCTCAACCTGGCCGATATCAGCCGCGCTGCTGTCGGACTCCTGGCTTCCGGAGACCTCCACGGCGGCTGCCGGGAGGGACAGCACCATGAGTACAGCCAGCAGCAGGCTGACAGAACGGGTGAAGAGGGGATGTTTCACAAGTGACACTTCCTTTTCATACTTTCAATCTGGCAGATGGGAACGGAGTGCATATGATATGCAGTGAAATGAGCGGAATTTACCACTCAGTAGAATAGGTGCGAACCCGGTAGACAGCGCCCAGGGCCCGGCAGATCCGGCCGCAGGCCTCGATCTCCTCCTGGGGCATGGTGTCCACCACCGTCATAATCACCTTGGGGACGTACTTGACCGCCTCCCGGGTGAAGTCCAGCATGGCCTGATAGCTCTCAATGCCGTATTTGCTCCGGCAGGTGGCCTGATAGTCCTCCGCCGTGGCCCGGTTGAGGGAGATAGAGAGAATGTCGAACTTCCCGGCAAAGAGGTGCGCTGTGGGCCTCCCGTGGATCAGGTCGCTGTGGCCGTTGGTGTCCATCCGGATGGGAATGGAGGAGTACCCCTTCACCTGCTCCGCCACCCAGAGGATGTCCTCCAGGCGGTAGGTTGGCTCCCCGTAGCCGCAGAAGACCAGCTCCTGATATTGGGTCAGATCCCGCTTTTGGATGTCCGCCAGGATCTCCTCCCGGGTGGGCTCCCGCTCCAGCCACAGGGGGCCGGAGTCTCCCACCCGGTCGCCGGTGGTGCGCAGGCAGAAGGTACAGCTGCAGTCGCAGCGGTTGGTGGTGTTGACATAGAGATTCTTGCCATAGACGTAGGTGATGGTCAAGATACAGTCGCCTCGTTTCTCAAGAGGATTGGGGAATGCGGAAGAACCGGCGGCCGTTTTCTGTTGTGATCCGGGCGGTCTCTTCCAGGGACAGGCCCTTGATCTCCGCCAGCTTTTGGGCCACCTGATACACTCGGAGGGAGGAGTTCCGGCGGAACTTTTTGTCCTCCGGGGTGCGGGGATAGGGAATCATATAGGGGGAGTCGGTCTCAATCATGATCTTCTCCAGGGAGATGGCGGCAGCCACCTCCACAGGCCGCCTGGCGTTGGGGAAGGTGAGGGCTCCGGTGAAGGAGATCATCCAGCCCCGGTCAATCAGCTCTCTGGCCTGCTCCACACCGCCGGAGTAGCAGTGGAAGACCCCGCGCACGTCGGGATAGGCCCGGACAATCTCCATGGAGTCGGCGTGGGCCTCCCGGTCATGGAAGATCACCGGCAGATCCAGCGCCCGGGCCAGCTCAAATTGGCGGCAGAGGCCCGCCTTCTGCATCTCCCGGGGGGCGTAGTCCTCCCAGTAGTAGTCCAGGCCGATCTCGCCGATGGCCCGCACCTTGGGATCCTCCGCCAACCGGCGCAGCTGCTCCAGGGCGTCATCATTCAGTTTTTCAATGTCCGACGGGTGAAAGCCCACAGCGGCATAGATATGCGGAAACCGGCGGGCGCAGTCCAGGGCTTTTTGGGAGCTGTCCAGCTCACAGCCGGGGATCAGAGCCAGCTCCACCCCCGCCTGGGGCAGGCCGGAGAGCAGTTCCGCCCGATCCCGGTCAAAGGCCGGGGAATCATAGTGGGCATGGGTATCAAAATACATAGCATCATCCGATCTCAGGGAAATCAACGGCATCCCCGGCTGAGCCAGGGGATACCTAAGTATCAGTATATCGGTTTTTCCTGGGAATTGCAATGTACAACTTGCTGTTTTCCCCCTGAATTACCGGAAAACGCCTGCAAATAAATGAAAATTAAGAAGCTGCGGTCCCATCCCTCCGGTTGCGGCGAAAGGGGAAACATGGTACAATGCAGGCAATTGGATTGAAAAGGAGTCTTTTTATGAGACGGATTTCACTTTTGCTCAGCGTCCTGCTCCTGCTGCTGTGCTGCGGCTGCGCCGGGGCGGAGACGGCTCCGGCCCCGGAGCCTCAGGAGGAGCAGACGCAGCAGCAGGCCGAGGACGCCGCCGCCCAGGAGGCGGAGCGACAGGCCCGGGAGGAGGCCCAGCGGGCAGCAGAGGAGGCCGCCCGTCAGGCGGAAGAGGCTGCCCGGGCGGCAGAGGAGGCAGCTCAGGCGGAGGCGCCCGCTCCGGAGCCCTATCTCATCTGCATCGACGCCGGCCACCAGGCCAAGGGCAGCAGCAAAAAGGAGCCCAACGGCCCCGGCTCCTCCACCATGAAGGCCCGGGTCACCGGCGGCACCCGGGGCACCACCACCGGACTGTACGAGTATGAGCTCAACCTCCAGGTCTCCCTCAAGCTCCAGGCGGAGCTGGAGGCCCGGGGCTATGAGGTGCTGATGGTACGCACGGAAAATGACGTGGACATCAGCAACGCCGAGCGAAGCCAGATTGCCAACGAGGCGGAGGCGGACGCCTTTATCCGCATCCACGCCAACGGCGCGGACAGCTCCTCCGCCCACGGGGCCATGACCATCTGCCAGACCCCCTCCAACCCCTACAACGGAGATCTGTACGACCAGTCCCGTGCCCTGTCCGACGCGGTGCTGGACGGCTTGATCGCCGCCACCGGAGCCAAGCGGGAAAAGGTCTGGGAGACGGACACCATGACCGGCATCAACTGGTGTGAGGTGCCGGTCACCATCGTGGAGATGGGCTATATGACCAACCCGGAGGAGGACAAGCTGATGGCCACCGACGAATATCAGCAGAAGATCGCCTCCGGCATCGCCGACGGGCTGGACGCCTACTTCGCCGCTCAGGAGGCTGAGACGGCAGAGCCTGCGGAAACGGAAGAATAATCCCTTTGGGACAAAGCTGCGCCCCTGTGCCGAACCGCACAGGGGCGCATTGCCGTCAAAAAAGGTCAGTCCTTCGCCGGGGGATACTCATTGCACAGCAGCCGGTAGGGGGGCTCATCCTCCTCGATGGCGGGGAAGCGGCCCAGGGTCTCGTAGAACCGGTTGTCCGTGTTGTCGTCGTTGCACTGGCTCACCTCGCCCAGCAGGACGGGGCCGGTGCCCGGCTCCACCCCAAAGTCGTGGTAGAGATAGGGGTAGATGGTGATGCTCTCCCCCGGCGTCAGACGCACCTGGGTGCCGGCGGGGACGGTGCGGGCGCAGCCGTCCACATGGACGGTGACGGGGGACTCCCGATCCAGTTCCTCCTCAGGGGTGGAGTTGTACACCCGGATGAACACATTGCCGCCCCCCCGGTTGATGATGTCCTCCATCTTGTGCCAGTGGAAGTGCATGGGGGAGTACTGGCCCTCCTTTAAATAGAGCAGCTTTTCCGCGTAGGTCTTGGGGTACTTGTCCGAAAGGGCCAGGTTGCCGTTGCGGAGGGTGATGAGGGAAAAGCCCAGCCGGTCAAACTGCCCCATGCCGTAGTCGGTGATGTCCCAGCCCAGCTGATTCTCCCGCACCTCGTCATATTCATGGCCCTTTTCCTGCCACTGTTCCGGGGTAAAGCCGCAGAAGGGCGGCAGGGAGAACCGGTAGGCCCGAATCATGGCCTCCATCTCCTTCAGCGCCGCGTTGATCTCACTGCGTTTCATATCAGGTCACCTCACCTGTCAGAATGTGCCGGGGCGCCGCGCGTCTGCTCCCCGGCTGCTGTCTCCATGATAGCACCGTCCCGGGGGACAGGCAAGGGGGCAAAAAAGGACGCCCGGCAGGGCTGAGGCTGAAAGCCTCAACACCTGCCGGGCGCCATACCATCAAAGGAGAACCAACAGAAATTTACCGCCGCCGGAGGGGTACGCCTCTTGCGCCCCCAGCTCCATCAGTCCGCGAACAGCGGCGTGGAGAGATACCGGTCGCCGGTGTCGGGGAGCAGGGCCACAATCGTCTTGCCCTTGTTCTCCGGCCGCTTGGCCAGCTGGATAGCGGCATGCACGGCGGCGCCGGAGGAGATGCCCACCAGCACGCCCTCGGCATGGCCCACCAGCTTGCCGGCGGCAAAGGCGTCCTCGTTCTCCACCGGAATGATCTCGTCATAGATCTTGGTATCCAGCACGTCGGGGACAAAGCCGGCGCCGATGCCCTGAATCTTGTGGGCGCCTGCCACGCCCTTGCTCAGCACGGGGGAGGTCGCGGGCTCCACCGCCACCACCTTGACGGCAGGGTTCTGGCTCTTGAGATACTTGCCCACGCCGGTCAGCGTGCCGCCGGTGCCCACACCGGCGACGAAGATATCCACCTGGCCATCGGTGTCCTCCCAGATCTCCGGGCCGGTGGTGGCGATGTGCGCAGCGGGGTTGGCGGGGTTGACAAACTGACCGGGCACAAAGGCGTTGGGCAGCTCCTTGGCCAGCTCCTCTGCCTTGGCGATGGCGCCCTTCATGCCCTTGGCGCCTTCGGTCAGCACCAGCTCGGCGCCGTAGGCCTTCATCAGCTGCCGGCGCTCCACGCTCATGGTCTCCGGCATGACAATGATGATCCGATAGCCCCGGGCGGCAGCCACAGAGGCCAGGCCGATGCCGGTGTTGCCGGAGGTGGGCTCGATGATGACCGAGTCCGGCTTCAGCAGACCCCTGGCCTCGGCGTCGTCGATCATCGCCTTGGCGATCCGGTCCTTGACCGAGCCTGCGGGGTTGAAGTACTCCAGCTTGGCCAGAATTTTGGCCTCCAGCTTCTCCTGGACCTCAATGTGGGTCAGCTCCAGCAGCGGGGTCTTGCCGATCAGCTGGTCTGCGGATGTATAGATCTTGCTCATAATGAATTCCTCCCAATTTATATGGATCAATGGTGTTGTTTATTATGATACAGCGTCTGCCGGCCCGATTGCTGTGCGCCGGGTCAGCGCCGGATACATCGTCTCCGCTTCATATATTACCAACCTCCCGAGTGGGTATGTAGGGATAATAAACCAATTCACCCGGTTTGTCAAGGGGGAATTTGAAAAATTTTCCCCTCCCGGGGGCGAAAGAAAAAGAATGGGAAAAAGTGAAAAGAGGGGTTGACAATCCCGTCTTCCTGTCGTATACTTCACCACAACAAACCTACTCGGCAGATATGATGAAAGACGTGGAAGAGGAGAGTAGGCAGGCGGATAAGTCACAGAGAGCCTCGGTTGGTGGAAAGGGGTACGGAAGCGCCTGCTGAAGATGGCCTTGGAGTCGCATGGCTGACGGCCCGGCTGGGCTTTAGGCGGTGACGGGAGCGCCCGTGACAGCGCAGGAGTTTGATGGAACTCCCGGAGGCCGGTTCTGTGAGGAGCCGGCGAATCAAGGTGGTAACACGGCGATTTTTCGTTCGTCCTTGAAGCAGATGCTTCAAGGGCTTTTTTGTTGCCCTCTGCCCGTCTTACTTCAAAAAGGAGCTGAATCTGTTTGAGCGATCCCATCATT
Source organism: uncultured Clostridia bacterium (assembly GCA_945926565.1). Taxonomy (GTDB): domain Bacteria; phylum Bacillota; class Clostridia; order Oscillospirales; family Oscillospiraceae; genus Onthomonas. Next base: position 11,089 of record CAMELY010000006.1, read on the forward strand.
CAAATCCGCCACCTGACCAAGACCTTCGGCGCTGGCGAGGGGGCGGTCACCGCCCTGGAGGACATCAATCTGGACGTCCTGCCGGGGGAGATCTTCGGCATCATCGGCCTGTCCGGCGCGGGCAAGAGCACCCTGGTGCGCTGCCTCAACCTGCTGGAGCGGCCCACCTCCGGCTCCGTCCTGGTGGACGGCAGGGAGATGACCGCCCTGTCGGAAAAGGAGCTGCGCCAGGCCCGGCGCTCCATCACCATGATCTTCCAGAGCTTCAATCTGCTCATGCAGCGCACCTGTCTCAGCAACGTCTGCTTCCCCATGGAGATCTCCCGGGTGCCCAAGGCGAAGGCAAAGGCCCGGGCACTGGAGCTGCTGGAGCTGGTGGGTCTGAAGGAGAAGGCGGACGCCTATCCCGCCCAGCTCTCCGGCGGACAGAAGCAGCGGGTGGCCATTGCCCGTGCCCTGGCCACCGACCCCAAGGTGCTGCTGTGCGACGAGGCCACCTCCGCTCTGGACCCCACCACCACCGCCTCCATCCTGGCCCTGCTCAAGGAGCTGAACCAGAAGCTGGGGGTCACCGTGGTGGTCATCACTCACCAGATGAGCGTCATCGAGGAGATCTGTCACCGGGTGGCCATTCTGGACGGGGGCACCGTGGCGGAGCAGGGGGCGGTGGAGGACATCTTCTCCCACCCCTCCACCGACGCCGCCCGGCGGCTGGTCTATCCCGGCGGAGTGACCTCCGCACAGCTGGCCACTTCTAACCGGGTGATCCGGGTGGCCTTTGACGGCGGCACCGCATACCATCCCCTCATCGCCTCTCTCGCCATTGACTGCGGCGTCAAGGTGAACATCCTGGGGGCGGACACCCGCAATATCGACGGCAAGGCCTTCGGCACCATGCTGCTGGGCCTGCCGGAGGACCCCAACGAGGCCGCCAAGGCCCTGAGCTACATCCGTTCCCAGCCCCACGTCACCGCTGAGGAGGTGGAATCCCATGCTTGAACTCTTTACCGCCGCTTTCTGGGATCAGTACGGCGCCCTGATCTGGAAGGAGACGCTGAACACCCTGACCATGGTGGGCGTCTCCACCGTCTTTGCCTACCTGCTTGGCCTGCCCCTGGGCGTGCTGCTGGTGATCACCCAGGAGCACGGCATCCGGCCCCACAAGCTGGTCAACCAGGTGCTGGGCTGGATCATCAATGTGGGCCGATCCCTCCCCTTTATCATTCTGATGATCTCCATCATGCCCTTCACCAAGCTGATCGTAGGCACCAAGATCGGCGTTAAGGGGGCCATCGTCCCCCTGGTGGTCTCCGCCGCCCCCTTTATCGCCCGCATGGTGGAAACCTCTCTCACTGAGGTGGACGCCGGCGTGGTGGAGGCGGCCCAGTCCATGGGCGCCTCTCCCCTCCAGATTGTCTGGAAGGTCTATCTCCCCGAGGCCATGCCCTCCCTGGTGCTGGGCGGCTCCATCTCGGTGATCACCATCCTGGCCTATACCGCCATCGCCGGCGCCGTGGGCGCCGGGGGCCTGGGCGACCTGGCCATCCGGTACGGCTATAACCGCCGGGTGGACTCCATGCTGCTGGTCACGGTGGTTCTGCTCATCGTCCTGGTACAGGTCATTCAATCCATTTTCAGCCGGGTCTCAAACCGGATTGACACGCGGGTGTCCGGGGACGCCCGGAAGGGCGTCATTGCCCAGCTGCGCAAGCTGATGCCCATTTACCCCAACAAATTCCGCTGACCGCTTCTGTTTTCAGCCGCCTGTCCGCCAACCAAGACAAGCGTTTGAAATAAATCGACATCTTTGAATAGGAGGAAATTGTCATGAAAAAGAATCTGCTTGCCCTGTTTCTTGCCCTGATCCTGGCCCTGTCCCTGGCCGCCTGCGGCAGCACCGGCTCCGGCGAGCCCGCCGCCGAGGAGGAGACTCCCGCCGCGGAAGAGCCCGCCGAGGAGCCTGCCGCTGAGGATGCCGCCGCTGATGGTGAGATGACTGTCCTGAAGGTTGCCGCCTCTCCCACGCCTCACGCCGAGATCCTGGCCCAGGTGAAGGACGTGCTGGCTGAGCAGGGCATTGACCTGCAGGTCACCGAGTACGGCGACTATGTGGTGCCCAACACCGCCGTGGAGGAGGGCGACGAGGATGCGAACTACTTCCAGCATCAGCCCTACCTGGATCAGTTCAACGCCGAGAACGGCACTCATCTGGTCAGCGTGGCCGCCATCCACTATGAGCCCTTCGGCATCTATCCCTGCAAGACCGCCTCTCTGGATGAGCTGCCTGACGGCGCTCTGGTGGGCGTACCCAACGACGTGACCAACGAGGCCCGGGCCCTGCAGCTGCTGGAGTCCGCCGGCCTGATCACCCTGAAAGAGGGCGTCGGCCTGGAGGCCACCACCAACGATATCGTGGACAATCCCAAGAACCTGGAGTTCCTGGAGCTGGAGGCCGCCATGCTGCCCAACGTGACCACTGAGGTGGACATCGCCGCCATCAACGGCAACTACGCCCTGCAGGCCGGCTTCTCCTCCGCCGCTGACGCCATCTACACCGAGGATCCCAACTCTGAGGCCGCTCAGACCTTTGCCAACATCATCGTGGTCAAAGAGGGCAACGAGAACAACCCCGCTGTCCAGGCCCTGGTGGAGGCCCTGCAGTCTGACGCCGTCCGGAACTACATCAACGAGACCTATGACGGCAACGTGCTGCCCATCTTCTGATTCCATCTCTCAAGCCAAAACGCCGCACCCTCTGGGTTCCAGGGGGTGCGGCGCTGACGTTTTTCGCGGGCACAGGACGCGACAGATGCAAAAAGTGCGCATTGCAAACCGCAATGCGCACCTCATGCACGTTACAAGCTCTCAGATCAGGTTCAGCACCAGAACGGCGATCATGAACACGAAAGCCACCCACTTGGTCAGCCGGGCCAGCTTGGCGTCAGCGCTGCCGGCCTTGTTCTTGCCCAGATAGGTGTCAAAGCTGCCGCCCAGGGAGCCGGACAGGCCGGCGCTCTTGCCGGTCTGGAGCAGCACGATGGCCACCAGCAGCAGGGCGGTGATTACCACGATCACAGAGAGAACGATTTTGGCGGTACCCATTTCCATTCATCCTTTCAAAAACGTCCTCACCAGCTGGCGGAGACGGCAGATTCAGAGACGATGATTATTTTAGCACAGGGATGGGGCAAATGCAAGAGGCTTTTCCCGGTTTTGTCCCGAAAATTTGCCAAAAAACCTCCGGAGGGCTGAATTCCCGGGCGCGAAATCTTCCCTCCCCCGGAGCGGTTCTCTTTGACAAGGGTTCTGAGGCATGTTACAATGATAAACTGTAATAATGTGGAGATTTCCGCCCTTTGACGCCGACGGAACAGCTCTGTTTTGGAAGGGAGTGGGACAATATGGAGCACAATGCCCTGCTGCTGGCCGCCCTCCGGGCCCATCTGGCAGCCGTACCTCTGGAGGCGGAGACCGGCCCGGTCTCCCCAGAGGAATGGCTCCGCCTGTTTCGTCTTGCCCAGGAGCACCATGTGCTGCCCATGGTCTACGAGACGGTGCGCACCCTCCCCGCCTTTCAGGAGAGCGGCCAGGCCCTGATCCCCGGCATCCGCCGGGAGGTCTTTCAGGCGGTGGCCGCCCAGACCCAGCGCACCCAGCAGTTTCTGGCGGTCTGTCAGGGGCTGCGGGCTGCGAGTGTCAAGGCTGTGGTGGTCAAGGGCATTCACTGCCGCGCCCTCTACCCCATGCCGGATCACCGGGTCTCCATGGACGAGGACGTGCTGGTGGCCCCGGAGCAGTATGAGGCCTGTCACCAGGCGCTGACCGGGCTGGGCCTGACGCCGGCCAATCCGGAGGAGGATCGCGAGGCCGCCTTTGAGGTGACCTATGTGAATGCCTCCCGCACCCTCTGTCTGGAGATCCACAAATCCCTCTTTTCGGATGAGTCCCAGGCCTATGGAACGCTGAACCGGTTCTTTGACGGGGCGATGGATCGGGCGGCAGAGCTGGAGGTGCAGGGCCAGCCGGTCTGGTCTCTCTGCCCCCACGATCACCTGCTCTATCTCATTTGCCACGCCTTCAAGCACTTTCTCCACGGGGGCTTCGGTATCCGGCAGGTCTGCGATATCGGCCTCTGCGCCCAGAGATATGGGGATCAGGTGGACTGGAGCCGCCTGTATGACCAGTGCCGGGCGGAGCGGATGGAGCAGTTCGCCGCCGCCCTCTTTGCCATCGGGAAGCAGCAGCTGGGCCTTCGGTTGACCCTCCCCGCCCAGTGGCAGGCGCTCTGCCGGGAGGTCAATCCCGGCCCCATGCTGGCCGATCTGCTCTCCGGCGGCGTCTACGGCGGGGCGGACATGAGCCGCAAGCACAGCAGCAATATCACGCTCTCCGCCGTCAGCGACCAGAAGGCGGGAAAAACAGGGAAGGGCTCCCTGCTGCGGACGGTGTTTCTCCCTCGGTCGGCTATGGCCGGCAAATACCCCTATCTGAACCGGTGGCCGGTGCTGCTGCCGGTGGCCTGGGGCCAGCGCATTTTCCACTACCTCCGGGAGAACCGGAATCAGAGCGTAAGCGGCGCCGCCGCCGAGAGTATCCGGCTGGGCCGGGAGCGGGTGGAGCTGCTGCGCCAGTACGGCATCTTAGACGGGAAGGACAACTCCCATGATTGATTTACACGCCCATATTCTCCCCGGCATCGACGACGGCGCCCAGTCCCTGGAGATGGCCCTGGAGATGGCCCGGATCGCCTTGGCCGCCGGCGTCCGGCAGATGGCCGCCACCCCCCACTGCAACCTGCCGGACAGTTCCCGTGCCAACTATGACGGGCCGGAGCTGCGCCGGCAGCTCAATGACCTGCGCAAGGCGCTGGAGCAGGAAAACCTGCCCCTGGAGCTGTATCCCGGGGCGGAGGTGTTTGCCGATGAGGAGCTGCCCCGTCTGGTGCGCAGCCGACGTCTGACATCCCTCAACGACGGCCGGTATCTGCTGGTGGAGTTTGGCTTTGAGGAGGATCCGGATTTCGTCACCTTTATTTTGGAGATGCTGCTGGAGGAGGGCTACACCCCCCTCATCGCCCATCCGGAGCGCTACGGCTTTGTCATCCGCAATCCGGAGCTGGCCTACCGGTTTGTCTCCATGGGCTGCTGCCTCCAGCTCAACCGGGGCAGCCTGACAGGCCGATTCGGTCCCCGGCCGGAGCGCACCGCCTGGGCCCTGGTGGAGCATCAGCTGGCGGCCTGCGTGGCCAGCGACTGCCACCGGGCGGAATTTCGCACCCCCCACCTGGCCGACGCCTGGGAGGTGCTGGAGGAGGCCTACGGCCCGGCCTGCCCCCGGCTGCTGCTGGAGGAGAATCCCCGGCGCATTCTGGACAGCCGGCCGGTGACCGGCCTGCGGCCCTTTGGATTCCGGGGCCGGCGTGGCTTTTGAACCGATTCATGATAGCAGACGGGAGCGACTATGAAGAGATTTCGTGTATTATGGATATTTGTGCTGGCGGTTGTGACGGCTGTCTTTGTCCTGTATCAGGGCGTGCAGGCCCTGAGCGCCCAGGACGGCGGCCCTCAGTTTACAGTGGACGAAGGGGCGCTGGAGGTCAGCGTCCAGGACGGTTCCGAGGCGCTGCTCCGGGGAATCACCGCCCGGGACGGGGAAGATGGGGACGTGACTGACAGCATCCTGGTGGAAAAGCTGTCCGACTTCTATGACGGCAACCGGCGCCTGGTCACCTATGCCGCCTTTGACTCGGACGACAATGTGGCCAAGGCCAGCCGGGAGATTGTCTACACCGACTACACCTCTCCCCGCTTCTCCCTCACCCACGCCCTGCGCTGGAAGGCCGGAGAAAGCCTCAACCTGACCCAGCTGGTCCAGGCCAGCGACGCTTTGGACGGCGACCTCACCGGAAAAGTGACCGTGCGCACCGAGACCACCATCTCCAGCCGCACTGCCGGCGTGTATCCCATCTCCTTCTCGGTGACCAACAGCGCCGGAGACACCCAGACGCTGGAGACCCAGCTGGAGATCTATGATCCCCAAGTGAACGAGGCCTCCCTGGAGCTCACCGATTACCTGGTCTACTGGGAGGGGGAGGACATCGACTACCGCTCCTATCTCCAGAGCGTCACGGCGGGCGGCGTCAAATACAGCTTCCAGCCGGGCAGCCAGACCGGCACCTCCGCCGGCGGAGGCTCTCTGAGCCGTTCAGACATTTCAATCCGCTCCCAGCTGGACACCAGCCAGGCCGGCGTCTATCCGGTCTATCTCACCTATCAGGACGGCACCTATCAGGGCACCACCCTGCTGCTGGTGGTTGTGGAATAAGGAGGCACTATGGCAGACTATCATACCGATCCCGTCCAGGCGCCTCTGGGCCAGCTGGACCTGCCCACCCTCTGCCGGGATCTGGTCCGGCACTGGTGGATGATCCTCTCCGCCGGTCTGGTGGGGATGATGGGAGCTTACCTGGTGCTTCAGCTGCTCTTTGTGCCGGTGTATACCAGCAGCGCTACCCTCATCGTCTCCGCCCGGGGCGGCAGCGGCGCCGCCTCCGACCTCTCGGCCACCAACACCATGACCGAGACCTTCTCCCAGGTGCTGGACAGCAGCATTTTGAAGAAAAAGGTGCAGGAGCAGCTGGGGCTGGATCATCTCCCCGGGGAGATCACCACCCAGGTGATCCCGGACACCAACCTGCTCACCGTCCAGGTCTCCGCCCGCCACCCCAGAGAGGCCTACGAGGTGCTGCGGGGTGTGCTGGACAACTATGACCAGGTCACCAGCTACATGATGAAAAACGTGGTGCTCCGGGAGCTGGACCCGCCCACGGTGCCCACCGCCCCCTCCAACGCACCCAATCAGCGCTCGGTGCTGAAAAACGCCTTTTTGGCGGGCGCGGTGCTGATGGCCCTGACCCTGGCCGCCCTGTCCTATTTCCGGGACACGGTGAAAAACCAGGGAGACGTGGCCGCCAAGCTGGACACCAGGCTCTATCTCACCGTCTACCACGAGCAGAAGTACAAGACCCTCTCCAGCCGGCTGAAAAAGGCCAAGCAGTCCATTTTGATCACCGATCCCACCTCCAGCTTTCTCTTTGTGGAGACCTTTAAAAAGCTGCGCACCAAGCTGATGTACCAGGCGGAAAAAAAGCAGTGCCGGGTGCTGCTGGTGACCAGCGTGGCGGAAAACGAGGGCAAGAGCACGGTGGCCGCCAATGTGGCCCTGGCCCTGTCCCAGAAGATGGAGCGGGTGGTGCTCATCGACGGAGACCTGCGCCGGCCCGCCCAGCACAAGCTGCTGTCCAAGCCGGTGCCCCCCTCCGGAGAGCTGTCCTCCTTCCTGGAGGGCAAAATTCCGGCGGACAATCTGCTGCTCCGGGACCGGAACTCTCCCCTCAACCTGATTCTCAACACGAAAAGCTGCCCCAACTCCACCGAGCTGGTCTCCGGCGAACGGATGCGGGGTCTGATTGACGCTGTCCGGAACATGAGCGACTATGTGGTGGTGGACACCCCGCCGCTGACCCTCATGGCCGATGCTGAGGCCCTGGCAGAGTACGCCGACGTGGCCCTGCTGGTGGTACGCCAGGATCTCTCCCTGGCCCGGCAGATCAATGACGCCGTGGATATTCTGGAGTCCGGCCACGCCCAGCTGCTGGGCTGCGTCCTCAACGACGTGCGCACCGGCCCCTTCTCCGGCCGGCACGGCGGCTACGGCTATGGATATGGCTACGGCTATGGCTACGGGTATGGCTATGGCGGATACGGAAAATACGGAAAGGGGTATGGAGCCTACGATGGAAACCGGCAAAAATCCGCGGATCGTTGACGCCCAGGTCTACATCCCCATGCTCCAAAGCGTCATGGAGGAGGGCAAGGTGGTGCCCCTCATCATCACCGGCTCCAGCATGACCCCCTTCCTCGCCCCCGGCCGGGACCGGATCTTTCTGAAAAAGGCGGAGGGGCCCCTGAAGCGGGGGGACATGGCCTTTTTCCGCCGGTCCAACGGCCAGTATGTCTTCCACCGGGTCCGGCGGGTGCAGGGCGATCAATACTATTTTCTGGGCGACGCTCAGACCGAGATTGAGGGCCCCGTCCCACGCAGCGCCATCTTCGCTCTGGCCGTCCAGGTGGAGCGGAAGGGGGAGCTTCTGACCCCGGACTCCTTCTGGTGGAAATTCTTCCGGGACGTCTGGCCCCTGCTGCGGCCGGTGCGGCGGCCCATCTGCCGGCTCTATGCCGCTCTCACCGCCCGCCGGCGCTCCGGCAGTTCGACCCATCACAGAGGAGGTACCCCATGAGCGAGCAAACCAACGCCCGGACAGAGGCTCAGGAGCCGGAGCTGATCGACCTGACCCGCATTCTGGACGGGATGTGGAAGGCCCTGCGCCACGATTTCTGGATTGTCATTCTGCTCACCCTTTTGGGTGCGGCCCTGTTTTTTGTCCGGGCCAAAATCAACTATGTGCCCCAGTACCTGTCTTCAGCCACCTTTACCGTCTCCGCCGACAGCCAGAGCATCTACAGCTCCAGCAGTTACTACAACAACGTCACCGCCAGCCAGCTGGAGAGCACCTTCCCCTATCTGCTCACCAGCGGCAGCCTGTCCCGGGTGGTGGCCGCCGACCTGGGGGTGGAGCAGCTAAACGGCAGCATTACCGCCTCGGTGATGCCCAACACCAACCTGTTCACCATCGAGGTGCGCTCCGGCGACCCCCAAGCTGCCAGCGACATTCTCAACTCGGTGATTGAGAACTATCCGGTGGTGGCCGAACAGGTGGTGGGCCGCACAGTGCTGGAGCTGCTGGACAACACCGGAGTGGCGGACCAGCCCTACAATACCCCCAATTATACCCGCACCGCCCTGAAGGGGGGCCTGATGGGCCTGGCGGCAGGCATTGCCTTTCTCTTCCTGGTGGCCTTTACCCGGCGCACCATCCAGCGGGAGGACGATTTCAAGCAGTTCCTCCACGCTGAGTGTCTGGCGGTTCTGCCCCAGGTCAGCCTGAAAAAGCGCAGCCGGGCCCAGCGGCAGGACATCTCGATCTGCAATCCCCACATCGCCGCCCCCTTCCTGGAGTCCATGCGCATTCTGCGCACCCGCCTGGAGCGGCTGGCCGGGGCCAGCGGCAGCAAGGTGCTGCTGGTGACCAGCGCCGCCCCCGGCGAGGGCAAGAGCACCGTGGCCGCCAATATCGCCATGGCCCTGGCCATGAACGGCAAAAAGGTGCTACTCATGGACTGCGATATCCGCAACCCCTCGGTGGGAGATATGCTGGGCCTCCGGCCCGGCAAGGGGGTCTACGAGCTGCTCAAGGGCGAGACCACGCTGGAGGAGGTCTTCCGGTATGACAAGGCCCACGGCCTCTATGTGCTCCCCGGCGGCAAGCCCTGTGCCAACGCCTCGGAGATTCTGGACGCCCCCCAGATGGCCCAGCTGCTGTCCAGCGTCCGGGAGCTGATGGATTATGTCATCCTGGACACCGCTCCGGTGGGCATGCTCACCGACACCGCCGTTCTGGCCGAGCTGGCGGACGGAGCCCTCTTTGTGGTCAAGCAGGACTACGCCCCCATCCCCCATCTGGTGGAGGCGGCGGAGCAGCTGGCAGAGAGCCGGATTCCCCTGCTGGGCTGCATCCTCAACGGCGCCACCGCCACTCTGGGCAGCTACGGCCAGAGCTATTACAGCAGCTATTATCACTACAGCCGCTACGGCGGCTACGGCGGCCGGGAAGAGACGCCGGCCCAGTCCAAATCCAGGGTTAAATCCTCCAGCCGGCAGGGCAGCTGAACGCTCTGCCGCTGAATCAAAGGGAAATATAAGGAGACTATTATGTACGACTATCTGATTGTGGGCGCAGGCCTCTATGGCGCCGTCTTTGCCCAGGAGGCGAAGAAAGCGGGCAAGACCTGCCTGGTCATCGACAAGCGGGATCACATCGCCGGCAACATCTACACCAAGGAGGTGGAGGGCATCGCTGTCCACCAGTACGGCGCCCATATCTTCCACACCAACAACAAAGAGGTTTGGAATTATGTGAACCAATTTGCCGAGTTCAACCGGTACACCAACAGCCCGGTGGCCAACTACCACGGGGAGCTGTACAACCTGCCCTTCAACATGAACACCTTCAACAAGATGTGGGGGGTGGTCACCCCCGCCCAGGCCAAGGCCAAGATTGAGGAGCAGAAGCGGGAGGCCAACATCACCGAGCCGAAAAACCTGGAGGAGCAGGCCATCAGCCTGGCCGGCAGGGACATCTATGAGAAGCTGGTTCGGGGCTACACCGAGAAGCAGTGGGGTCGCCCCTGCACGGAGCTGCCCTCCTTTATCATCCAGCGGCTCCCCCTCCGGTTCACCTTCGACAACAATTACTTCAACGCCCTCTATCAGGGCATCCCTGTGGAGGGCTACACCGCTCTGGTGGCCAATCTCCTGGAGGGCACCGAGGTGCGCCTGGGGGTGGACTACCTGGCGGACAAGGAGCATCTGGATGCGTTGGCTAAGTCGGTGGTCTATACCGGCCCCATTGACGCCTATTTCGGCTTCCGGCTGGGCTATCTGGAGTACCGCAGCGTCCGGTTTGAGACCGAGTTGCTGGACACGGACAACTTCCAGGGCAACGCCGTGGTCAACTACACCGACCGGGAGACCCCCTACACCCGCATCATCGAGCACAAGCACTTTGTCTTCGGCACCCAGCCCAAGACGGTGATCAGCCGGGAGTACAGCTCCGAGTGGAAGCCGGGAGACGAGCCCTACTACCCGGTCAACGACGCCAAAAACGGCGCCCTGTACCGGCAGTACAAGGCCCTGGCCGACGCCGAGTCCAACGTCATCTTCGGCGGCCGCCTGGGCGAGTACAAGTACTACGACATGGACAGGGTGATTGAGAGCGCTCTGTCCAAGGCCCGGGAGGTACTGGGGTGAGCACCCTGCCCCAGGGGCTGACTTGGATACCCCTCCGGGAGGCGCCCGAGCTGGCAGCAGAGGCCGCCGCCTGGTTCTCCTCCAAGTGGGGGATCCCCCTGGAGGCCTATCAGGAGAGCATGGCCGACTGCCTGGCGCATCCGGACGGAGTGCCCCAGTGGTATCTGGTACGCACCGAAGCCGGGGAGATCGCCGGCGGCCTGGGGCTGATTGAGAACGACTTCCACCCCCGGCGCGATCTGCGGCCCAATGTCTGCGCCGTCTTTGTGGAGCCGGCCTGGCGGAAGCGGGGGATTGCCCATTTTCTGCTGGATCAGGTGCGCCGGGACGCGGGACAGCTGGGAGAAAAGCAGCTTTACCTGCTCACCGACCATACGGATTTTTACGAGCGCTGCGGCTGGAGCTATCTCTGTACCATCCAGGGGGATGACGGGGACAGCAGCCGGGTGTATACCGCGGAGGCATTGTAAAGTTTGTTTTCTGGTAAAAGGAAGCTTGCGCCGGGGGCGACTCCCTCAGTCGCCTTACGGCGACAGCTCCCTCGGAGAGGGAGCCTTGGGGCGCATTTGACGTAACCGCTTATCTTTACTTTGAGTCGCTTTTTGGTCAATAAAACTGCCGGGTGCGTTCCATCGGACGCACCCGGCAGTTTTTTCGTCTTTT